>JAFYAD010000063.1 GCA_017540915.1 Lachnospiraceae bacterium | reverse complement strand
TCATGGGCTATGATGAGATAGATACTTCCATGGAAAGGGATGAAACGGAAGAAGACCGGCAAAAAACCGTGGAATGGGAAACAAAGATGCTGGAGATAATGGACTGGCTCACTGATGATGTGGACAGTATTACCGGAATGCATCACGACCATGTTGTAAGGATAGGATATCATTAAAAAAGATTTTCCCACAAAATAAAAAAAATTACGATTTTGAAAAAAAACTCTGCATGATACATTTATGACAGAGTTTTTTGTTTAGCGGAAAGGGGGCATATCATGGCTGAAGATCTGATTCTTGAACTGAAAGGGATTACAAAGATCTTTCCGGGCGTAAAGGCACTTGACAATGTCCGGTTTCAGCTCAGACGTGGCGAGGTACATGCGCTGATGGGCGAGAACGGAGCCGGAAAATCCACATTTATAAAGGTCATAACGGGAGTTCATAACGCCGAGGAAGGACATATGTTTCTCGATGGACGGGAGGTAACGTTCAAAGGACCGCTGGATGCGCAGGAAGCAGGGATAGCCGCGGTTTATCAGCATCCGACATCATATCCGGAGCTGTCGGTCACGGAGAATATCTTTATGGGGCATGAGACCATAAAGAACGGACTGATCTCATGGAGGCAGATGAATGAAAAGGCTCAGCAGCTGCTGGACAGCCTTGATGCCGATTTTAAAGCCACGGATGAGGTGGGCGCCCTGTCGGTAGCACAGCAGCAGCTTATGGAAATAGCAAAGGCGCTTTCGTCAAATGCCCGCATATTCATCCTGGATGAACCTACGGCAGCACTTACGGCGAACGAGTCCGAAAAGCTCTACGGTATCGTTGATAAACTCCGTGAGGACGGAAAATCCGTGATCTTCATCTCACACCGGTTTGAAGATATGTACAGGCTTGCAAGCCGTGTTACCGTGTTCAGGGACAGCCGGTATATAGGGACATTTGACGTAAATGATATCTCAAATGCGGATCTTATCAAAGCGATGGTAGGACGTGAGATCACCGACATGTATCCGAAACGTACGGTGGAGCCGGGGAAAGAGATCTTCAGAGTGGAAAGGATGACCCGTACGGGATTTTTCAGGGATGTATCTTTTGATGTCCGTGCCGGTGAGATAGTAGGACTGACGGGCCTGGTAGGAGCCGGAAGGACGGAAACCATAGAAAGCGTTTGCGGTATCACAAAGCCGGATTCCGGCAAGGTTTTCCTTGAGGGCTATGAGATGACCATAAAGAAGCCCGCGGATGCCATGAAAGCAGGTATCATCCTTTTACCCGAGGACAGGCAGAAACAGGGACTGATACTGTCGTGGGGACTTGGACGAAATGTTACACTTCCCATACAGGATGAGCTTGCAAGGAACGGGTTTAACGATGAGAAAAAAGAGCGGCAGATATCCAAAAAATATCTGGAAGATGTCGATACCAAGGCAGTGACGATATTTCAGCCCGCAAGCTCTCTTTCGGGAGGCAATCAGCAGAAGGTGGTGGTCGCAAAGGCCCTGGCCCAGTCCAATATGAAGGTTATCATAATGGATGAGCCCACAAAGGGTATCGATGTCGGAGCCAAGAAGGAGATATACGAGATAATGAACGAATTCGCCGAAAAAGGCTTCGGCATAGTGATGATCTCTTCGGAAATGCCGGAGATAATCGGTATGTGTGACAGGATATTTGTAATGCGGGGCGGAAGGATATCGGGATGCCTTGACAGATCGGAGGCAACACAGGAGAAGATACTGGAGTATTCGATGGAACAGACGAAAGGAGGAGATGCATAATGAACAGGAAAAGCGTTTGGCAGACCATTACCGGATCCCGTGAGATGAGTCTGGTGGCTGTGCTGGCTGTGCTGCTTATTGTGATCAGCATCATGAGCCCTTCATTTCTGTCACCCACCAATCTGGCGCAGATAATCTGCAACAATGCGCTGACACTTCTTATGGCTGTGGGAATGCTCTGTGTGATGCTGACAGCAGGTATTGATATTTCCATAACATCTACACTGGCATTTGCAGGCATGACGATCGGCATGCTCCAGAAAAATGACGTGACACACAATACGTTCCTGCTGTTTCTCATAGGAACGGTCATAGGAGTTATATGCGGCCTGATAAACGGAGTCATCATTGCGAAAGGCAAGGTGGCGCCCATCATATGCACAATGGGATTTATGTATATCTGGCGTGGCATGGCCTACGTTATATCAGGGAATGCCTGGGCGTCAGGGGCGGATGTCGCGGGATTTTCGGATTTCGGAAAGAGTGGTTCACCGGGACCATATATCATCCTCATAATCGTATATGTAATTTTCTTTATTGTGATGAAGTGGACAAGGTTCGGAAGAAAGATATATGCCGTAGGGTCTAATCCCGAGGCTGCAAGGATATCAGGTATAAATGTTGACAGAACGGTAATAAGTGTTTACACGATAATGGGACTTCTTGCCGGACTGTCCGGAGTACTGTCTGTTTCCATATATGCATCTGCACAGCCCAATATGCAGTACGGCAAGGAAATGGATGTTATAGCTGCCTGTGTCATCGGAGGAGTATCGATGAGCGGAGGAAGAGGAAGCGTGACCGGAACACTCCTGGGAGCACTGATAATAGCCATCATAGCCAAGGCACTGCCGCTCGTGGGAATAGATGCCATCGCACAGAATCTTGTAAAGGGACTGATCATTCTCGTGGTGGTGATCCTGAACGTGATCACGCAGAGGATGATGGATCATCAGAATCTGGTAAGGAGGGAGATGTAATATGGCTGGAAGATCAGGCAGAGAGATATCCGCTGTATATGAAGGCGGAATAAAAGAAAAACTCCTTACATGGGAGGGAGCGCGTGTTGTTATATTTGTGGCTGTCAATATACTGGGAATGATCATTTCTCCGGTATATACCGCCACCAACGTTCTGAGAGAGATGCCCAAGTATCTTGCCGAAGCTTTTATGGTGTTCGGAATGGGTTATATCCTGATACTCGGAGATATCGATATATCCGTCGGATCCATTGTGTGCCTTTGCGCCACGATGGCATGCTTTGCCGGCAATGCGGGTTTACCGTTCGCTGTGGTCGTGCTTGTATGCACTCTTACGGGACTGGTATGCGGGATGATAAACGGGTTCATCGCTTCAAGATTTACGGAGCTGCCCACCATGATAATAACTCTCGGAACCCAGATAGTGTTCAGGGGTATAGCAGAGGTATCCCTCGGGAGCGGCGGATCGATATCCATGCAGAACACAGAGGGTCTGTCCGCAATATCAAAAAAGATCGGACCGTTTCCCATATCGTTCTTTATACTTATCTTATTTGCAGTGATATTTATAACGATCCTGTCCAGGACGACCTTCGGAAGAAAACTGTATGCCATAGGATCCAACAGGACCGCTGCAAAATATGTGGGGATAAATGTTGAGAGGACCAGATTTCTGTGCTTTTCGCTGCTGGGATTTCTTGCGGGAGTATCTGCGTTGTTCCTGTTGTCCGCACTTTACGGTGCGAACACCACGACCGGAAACGGATTTGAGATGGAGATCATCGCAATGTGCGTATTCGGCGGCATAGCCACTACCGGAGGTAAAGGAAACCTCATAGGCGGATTTATAGCTGCGTTCATCATTTTCTGTCTGAAGATAGCACTCGGACAGAGAAACATAAATACCCAGCTGATCCTTGTGATCATAGGTCTGATGCTTATCATATCCGTTGTGATACCCGGCATTGGAGCAAGGCTCAACATTAAGAAAAAATCTACCCAGAAATGAAAAAATTTACGATAGTACGCATACAGCGGGTTTGTTAGTATCTAATTGTAGCGTTGACAACAGTGTTGTAGGACGTATAACACAAAAACAGAAAAACAAGGAGGATTGATTATGAAGAAGAGGTTAACATGCCTTGTATTGGCAGCTGCGATGGCAATGACAGCTCTTGCGGGATGTGCTGCGGCAGGTACGGGAGCAGCTGCACCTGCAGCCGATCAGGCAACGGCAACGGAAGCTCCGGCAGATAACGCCGGCGCATCAAGTGAGGGAAAGACATACGCACTTGTTACAAAATCAGCGGGAAATGCTTTCATGGAGCTTCTCGGACAGGGCTTTAAGCAGGCGGTTGAGGCATCAGGAGGTACGGCTATAATCAAAGACCCTGCTTCTGCAACGGCAGATGCACAGATATCGGAAATCTCATCCCTTATATCACAGGGTGTTGATTCGATCCTTGTAGCGGCAAATGATGAAAATGCGCTTCAGGCAGTTCTTAAGGAAGCAACAGATGCCGGCATCAAGGTTCTTACGGTTGATTCTGATGTGGCACAGGCAAGCCGTGCCGTATTTGTCAATCAGGCATCAACAGAACTCATCGGACAGACGCTTCTTGAAGCATGTTATGACATTGCAGGCGGGGAAGGCCAGTATGCGATCCTTTCCGCAACATCACAGGCTACGAACCAGAATGCCTGGATCGAAGCAATGAAGGCAGCTGCAGAGGCAGACAGCAAATACTCAAAGATGGAGCTTGTTGAAGTTGCTTACGGCGATGACGAGCCTCAGAAGTCAACAGACCAGACACAGGCGCTGCTTGGAAAATATCCCGACCTTAAAGTCATATGTGCGCCCACACCAGTAGGTATTGCGGCTGCAGCCAAGGTTCTTCAGGATTCCGGATCGAGCGTTAAGCTTACGGGTCTCGGACTTCCTTCAGAAATGGTTGAGTATATAGGTGAGGATGATGCTCATTCATGTCCTTATATGTATCTGTGGAATATGATCGATCTCGGTAACCTTGCCGGTTATACTTCGGTAGCACTTGTAAACGGAGATTTTACCGGAGCTGTCGGTGACAAATACAAGGCCGGCGACATGGGTGAATTCGAGGTTGTTGATGTAAACGGATCAACACAGGTAATCCTTGGCAACCCTTACAGATTTGATGCTTCAAATGTTCAGGAATGG
>JAFYAD010000006.1 GCA_017540915.1 Lachnospiraceae bacterium | reverse complement strand
TATGGAAGATGTCTGGTTTGCCACGGTTTCCAAGCAGTACACCTTCAATGTTGAGGACGTGAAGATCAGGAGAAAGGTCATAGCGCCATACAGGGTTGACGGTAAGCCAAAGGACTGGGAAGAGACGGATGCGGGGAATTTCAGGGATACCTATCCATCCAATTTCTGGGATGACATTTCGATACCCTACTGGTCTATGGCCGAGAACACCGCCCATCCCACACAGAAGCCGGAAAAGCTTCTGGCAAAGCTGATTCTGGCAAGCTCAAATGCCGGGGATACAGTGTTTGATCCCTTTGCGGGCTCGGGGTCAACCCTGGTTACAGCCAAAAAGCTGGGAAGACACTATGTGGGCATAGAACAGAATGAGCAGTTTTGCGTCTGGGCGGAGAAACGCCTTGAGATGGCTGATACGGACGCAACGATCCAGGGATACGCCGGAGGAGTTTTCTGGGAGAGGAATACCTTCTCATCACAGAAAGGTAATTGATCTTGTTTACCGGTATGATTCAAAATGCCGGTTTGTGTGATCGGTAATGCAGACGGATATGAAGAAGAAAAGATTTATAACAGAATTCATCCTGGCATGTTTTGCGTGGTTTTTTGTTGTGATCGCTTTGCTGGTGGTTGCACGCGCGTACTCGCGGGAAACTTTGTATGCGGACGAGGCATATCTTGCAAAACACAGTGGGGATGGCACGGAGGTAGCCACTTCATCCGGAAAAGCCGCAGGGACAGAGGATGATGTGGATCCCGACAGCGGTGTTTCCGGGGAAAACACAGTTAAAAAAACTGCAAAAAATGAAGAACCTAAAGCACAGGATACAGCGGCAGACGGACAATCAGACACCGGCGTTGCCGTATCAGAGAATGGCGCTGAGGATATAGAGACAGCTCCGGCCGTAAGCTACAGGATTGAGGGCGATAATGTACCGGCACCGGATCCGGATAAATTTGTGAAGCTGTCGCTTGCTGATGCGGACAAGATGAAGGATGTTATTGCAGAAGCGCGCGCAAGCGGCTTGTTAGGCGAGGACGAGAAAGTGATCTTTTCCCCGGATGTGGAGTTTGTGAGCTGGGGAGATATAAGATATTATCTGGACGACTCAATATTTGTGGTGGTCTGGAAAGAGATGAAAAACGGCAGATATATGACCTATGGGGAGATCAAGGTCAGGGACGCAAGCCAGTTCAGACGAAAGCTTGCAGACGATACCTACGGTTCACCAACCCAGTATTTTTGTACTCAGCTGGATGAGCAGGTAAATTCCGTAGTCACCATGAACGCGGATTTCTATGCATTCAGGAATCTCGGCATCACTGTGTACGATGGCGAGGTCCACAGGTTTGAAACATCTCTTGACGTTCTGTTCATAGATGAAAACGGTGACTTTATATATTACGACAGGAATACCGACACTACCAAAGAAGACATCGAAAAGTTTGTAAAAGATAACGGAGTACAGTTCTCACTGGCTTTCGGACCGGTGATGGTGAGAGATCACAAGCTTGTGGATATTTCATCATATCCTATAGGACAGAATGAAGCCAGATATTCCAGAACCTGTTTCTGTCAGGTGGACAAGCTGCATTATCTTTTTGCCAACATAGGTTATTTTTCAAAGGAAAACACCGGCGGCACCAGTGAGGAGCTTTCTCAATGGGTGTGGGAAAAGGGCGTCAAAGAGGCTTATATGATGGACGGTGGGCAGACATCCGAGATTATTTTCAATGGTGAGATATTTAACCTCTTAAGTTACGGAAACGAGCGAACGGTCAGCGATATGATATATTTCGCCACAGCCGTGGAGCCTGAAGGGTGATGTGGGAAGTTGCAGAATGTGTAAACATGCGGCACTACAGAAACAAAGTATGCTGATAATATAGGATTACCCGGGATATAGACAATGACGGAAAATGTTGCTTTTGCATTCGGAGAAAACATAATAGGCTGGGAGTATGCAGTGAGCGGCTGCGGCGTTATGGCGTGTTTTTTCTTGTCCTTGTGGCTGTATTTCAGACGAAAGAAAAAAATACTTCCCATGGTGTTGTTCCAGATAGTGACAGTGATCTTTTCGTTGCTGTTGTGCAGAGTCATATACTGGTACTGTCATATGGAACTGTACACGGAAATATTTGAGCTTTGGACGGATGCGGACATGGGGCATTTTTTTATGTTCGGAATCCCGGCGGCTGCATATTTTGCGGCCCTGTGCATGCAGATGTCCGGCGTTATAGAGGACAGAAGAGACCTTTTGGATGCTATGAGTCCCGGACTTGCCTTTGCAATGGCTCTTTTCAGATTCGCCGGAATGTTCTCCGGTGCATGCTACGGAAAATATAATATATCAAATAAGATATTTATGCGCCTGCCTTTCGGTTACAGCCCGGATGGAAGATCGTGGAAGATTGCAGCATTCTGCATCAGCTTTATGTGGCTTCTGGCAGTGTGCGCGATTTTGCTTGTGATGGCCCGTTCCAAAAAGCACAGAGCTGAAGGCGCCATATTCAGGATGTTTCTGATATTGTTTTCACTGTCGGAGGTTTTCATTGATTCTCTGCGGTATGACGCTTCACACTTCTTTTTCCCGGGAAAGCTCCTGGCGGATCTCAACAAGGGCACCGGTTTTATGGGACTGTCGCAGCTCATATCGGCTTTTGTTCTGATATTTATAATGGCAGGATGCACCTGTCGGATACAAAAAAAAGAAAAGAAGGATAACAGGAAAAAATCACGTATTGTTATCACTGCCTGGGTTTTATTCATTACGGGAACCGCTGTCGCCGGTGTATGTGAATACCTGGTGCAGAGAAATTCAAGCCGCTTTGTCCTGCTGTATGCCGCAATGCTGGCGGGGATAATATTTATGGGAATTGCATGCAACCTTTTATACAATACTGAGGTATATAAAGTGAAATAAAAAATCCAATCATCAAGGAGGGTAAAAAATATGCCACCTAAAAAAAATAAAGTTAACGAACAGGAACAGCAGCTTGTACTCTTTGAGACAGGCAATGGAAATCAGGGGCAGGAACCGGAAGCTCATGAGCAAAAGCCTGAGGAGAATGCGGTTCCCGGAACCGGCACATTAAATTCATATTTCAAGAGATTGGGAAATTTTGAGAATTCCATAACCAATTTTGACAGCATTATGAATTATACTCAGGTGGTATCTCATTCCCTAAAACGCGGAGCCAAGGATCCGGAAGTAGCCAAATTGCAGAAGGATTTAGAAGAGTTTACAAAGCGTGTAAAAAACATCTCTAATGATGCCTCCAGAGAATTGGTTACAGCCGTTAATGAAACCGGTGACAGGAGTGTCACTGTGAATGCGGAGGAAAATAAGAAAAAGCTCACTGAACTCCTTAATGAATTTAGTGGGTTTTCAAAACGTCTTGAAACATTTATGCGCAGTAAACCGGAAAACCCCGCTGTGTCTGTTATCCTCAGACGTACAGGGAACATTATAGGAGACGAGGCGCCTATAGCAGGAAGAGGAAATGATCCCCAAAGTGAAAACGGTTCTTTTGAGGTAGCGAATGGTCCCCATAAGGAAGCGCGTCAGGCATTTTTTGATATATATTCCGAATACCTGAGTGAGATGGTGAACGTCAGCAAAAACACCGTTATATTGAAGAGAGATGACAGGTCTACTCCTGAGCAAAGATTAAGGCATAATCTGAAGTCGATACAAAGCGTAAATGGTAACTATAATGCAGATTCGATTTTCTACATCGATTTAAAAGATTTTCCGTTACCGGAAAAAGGTAAAGCCCTCGAAAAACTGGGTACTCCGGAGGGACGGAACAGCTATCTTAAAGAAATAGATCAGTTTTTTGTATCAAATCATGTCAGCTTAGATGAAGAAAAACTCAAAAGCATGACAAAGCACGTTAAAAAAGATAAGTCAAGAATCAACCAGATCAATATGCAGGGTGAGTATCTGAATGATGTCTCGAAGGTAATAGACAATCCTGATTTAGGATGGGATGCAAAAAAAATGTATCTTCGAAGTGTTTGCAGTGGCGGTTTCAGAAATGGTTTACTTTCCAATAAATTAAATGTTGAACATTACTTGAATGACTACAAGGCTGACGGCAAAACCCCAAAGACCGATGAGGAGAAAATAAAATCCGCAAAAAAATGGCTGAGTGAAGTTGGCAATTATATAGCTTTTAAT
>JAFYAD010000062.1 GCA_017540915.1 Lachnospiraceae bacterium | reverse complement strand
CTCAAGAAGCAGGTCAAGTCCGTTATGGATCTCTTGCAGTTTCTCAGTAACGCCCACAGGAAGCCAGATCATATTCCTGTGCATAATTGGTTTGCCAATATCAGTATCAAAGCTTCCGCAGTGCTTCGAATAATCGGCAACGTCTGTTTGCGCTGCTTCAAATCTGTCACAATTCCAGCTCTTTTTCAGAGAGATGTGCAGAGGGAACCGGAATACCGTTTCCGGCAGGCCGACCCCCTTGTTCAGCCGCTTACAAATACTTTTGATCGCCGTCTCTTCCTTTTCTGGAAGTATGGCACACGCCCACATCAGCTCATTCATTTGCGCTCCTGTGTCCACCGGTGTGTTTTTGCCGAGCGATCCTTCTGTACACCCCTTGCATACTCGATTTCCGGATAGCCGAAGCCGATAATCAGTCCTGTATAGTGATCCTTCGGTATGTTCAACATGGCTCTTGCTTCTGGTGCCAGTTCATTCAGCACCTCGGCGGAGTAACTCATGATCGTCGTTCCGAGCCCATGGGCATTACAGAGAAGTTCAAAGTAAGCGGCGGCAAGATGACAGTTCGTTTTGCTGTCCTCCGCCCATTTACCGACACATTTCTCATGAGCGATAAACAGATGCGGAGCTCCGCAAAACAGCAGGTCATCCTTTCGCACGGTCTTCTCTGACTGTTTCATCTTGCTGTAATAAAAATCACTGAAGCTGTGAGTATAGATATGTTTCTTTGCCTTGGCATCCATAACGGAATAGGCTTCCTGCCATATCTCATGCACCCTGTCCTTGTCATCAATGACTGTGTATTCCACGCCCATGGCATTGCCTCCTGTAGGAGCCGCTGCCATTGCAGACAGTATACGGGTAACGATATCCGGATCCACATTTTTATCCAAGAATCGTCTGCAGGAACGGCGCCCTGTCACAAGCCGCTCCATATATTCACCCATTTCTTCAGGCGGCATTGGAAGGGAATCTTCCGGCTTCTTTCCGAATATAGAGATTGCGCCCTGCGGACATACAGCCAGGCAATGCTGGCATCTCCAGCACCCTCTCCATCCAAAGCGCTCAAACTCCTTCATATATGGGTATCCGTCTTCGCCAAACTCGATCACCATGCCGGAACAGGTGTTGATACACCTGCCGCATTTGATACACTTTGCTTTATCCACCACAAAATGAGTTTTTGTCTCTGCTCCCACGATCAATCACCAACCTTCACAACGATCTTCCCGTTCACTTTTCCTTCATCGAGCGCGATACAGGCCTCGCGGACATTATCGAAATCATATGTTGCGCCGATCAGCGGCTTCAGCTGATGTTCATCCATAAAGCTGAAGATATCCTGCATCATCTTTGTTGTCGGATAATTGCTGTAAAACCCGGTCAGGCACACCCCGTTTGGAATATCCTTGATGGGATCGAAATGATTCCACTCATATACTTTTCCAAGCACACCGGTATTGCAGACGATCCCGCCCTGCTCTATGCTCATCATGGTATCCTTGACCGTCTTGATCCCAATCAGTTCCAGAGCCTTTGTGACTCCGCTCACCTTACCACGTAGGCTTCCATCATCCAGGATACATTCATCACATCCGGCTTCTTTAAGAAGCTCCATCTTGGATTCTCTGTGTGTTGTTCCGACCACGGTACAGCCCAGAGCTTTCGCAAGCTGCACAGCCACATATCCAAGAGCGCAGGTGGCTCCGCGCACCAAAAATTTATCCTCTTTCGTAAGCCGGAGGCATTGAAACAGGGAACCCCACGCCGTGAAATAGGTCTCCGGTATTGCGGCCATCTCTTCCCATGCAAGGGCTGACTCAACCGGAAATACATGATGAACCGGTAGCAGCGCATATTCCGCATAACTGCCGTTAAAGCTCCGACCCATACCACCCATAAGAGCCGCGATTTTTTGTCCTTTTTCCCATCCGCTGTCAGAAGGATCCACTATCTCACCGACACACTCAATGCCAGGGATGATCGGCTTCTGGATATAATCATTTTCGATCTCAAACTCTCTGAGGATGGCTTCCGAATGATTCATACCGAATGCCATTACCCTCACAAGCACCCATCCCGGCTTTACTCCCGGAACAGCGATATCCGTCAGAATGACATCTTCTCCTTTAGTAGGTTTTGTAAGCACTACAGCCTTCATCATCTTATCCATCCCATCTTTCTCCTTTTCTAAAGTCTTTCGATTGCCTGCACCGGACAATTCTCAAAACAGTTTCCGCATTGCAGGCAGTTATTCTGCCTTATCTTGAAAGGCTTCGGATCTCCTTTATCTATCGCTCCCTGCGGACATACCCTGGTGCATTTCCCGCATCCGATACAGGTATCCGTTATCATATAGCCCTTCGGTTTTAGCTCCGCTCCTCCGACAGCAAAACACTCCCTCGTGATCGGTCTGGTAGAAAGGCAGAAATATTCGATCGTATAATCCTTGATCACAAACATCGTATCGATGTTCTTGCTCTCTCCGGGATAGACATTTTCAAGATACGGCTGTTCTTTATATATGACATCACGCCACTTGATCTGTTCATCCTCCGGAACCGGGACAGCCTTACCGGATACCCGGATTGTCTCCTTATATCTCGTATAACCCGAAATCTGCACTCTGCCATCCGCATAGAGCTGTCTTGCAAAGGATTTTCCTCTTGCCGTCAAAAAATAGATGTCCGTTCCTTCATAATGGATCGCACTGATATTTCTTACCTGCGGTGCTCCGTCTTCATCCACCGTCGCAAAGTTCAGAACACCGACACATCCAAGCTTTTCAATACAGGTCTTTACATCCATCAACCTTCCACCCCCTGAAACAGTTCTCCATTTTCATCTGCCCAGCACTGCGGATCATTCGCATAAAAATCACCATAAGTACCTCTTGCTACCGCCGGACATCCTCTGCACCATGCAAGCAGTTTGCATTTGGAGCACTTGCTGAACTTCTCGTACTCACGGTAGCTCTCAACACTTGTCACCCACAGATCCGCAAGTCTGTCCTCAAATACATTTCCGACTTTGCTCTCTGCTACTCTCCGGCAGGCATACACATCACCCGACGGCAATATCGTCAAATGGCAGTTGCCGCAGTTGCATCCGCCATAGATCATTCCATTTTTGGCATTCTCCGGGATTTTGAACTCTCCCGTCTCATATTCATACAGCGTCCAAAGATGATCCTTCTTGTTAAAGTAAGTCTCGCATCCTTCCGCTTCGTATTCCTTGAACTTCTTATCACAGATTGCCAGAAGCTCTCTGTATTCCTGTGCGGTCATGCTAGCATCCAGATCACCGCCGCTCGGTACATATCTGGAAAAGGCAAATACGTTTGCCCCAGCCTTTACCACTTCATCAATGATTCCCGGAACCTCCATACGGTTCGTCTTGGATACAGTCGTCATGATAACGCTGCGGATGCCTGCACGATTGATGCATCCGATCTTCTCCAAGGTGCAATCATAAGAACCCGGCTTCCGGAACCAGTCGTGTGTCTCCCTGAGACCGTCAAGAGAAAGCTGATATTTCT
>JAFYAD010000061.1 GCA_017540915.1 Lachnospiraceae bacterium | reverse complement strand
CATGTGAGATCACATACACCATCGCAAAGCGTAATATGAACCATCTCACGATAGATTTAGGAGAGCTTTCCTGGATGAAGGTTGATTCAGAAACAGGTGGAAACTATGTCTATTTGTGTCAGCCTGAATTATTTGACTCAGTAAGCGGAAATTCTGCTTTGGAGGTTTCTGCATCTGAGTATAGTGTAGTGTCAACTAATACTATAAAAGCCGGAGAGAAGAAAACAGTTACGTTTACAGCAAAAGCCAACGGCAACTACATCGGAACTATAAATAAAACTTTTATTTGCGGTATAAATATCTCAGATAAAGAGGATGATGGAAAAGGCTCTGCTGAGTTGATATTCTACGATGATGCGGGAAAACGCCTAAATCCGGAAACAGGATTAGTGTATACAGGTCAGTCTGTGACACCGAATTCTATAGTTGTAACAGTTGATTTTAAACCTTTAGAGCAAGATAAAGATTATGAAGTATTTTATAGGAATACCACAAGCAAGCTAGATAATGATACTGTCAGCGCGGGAACAGTTGAGGTTATTATTAAAGCTAAACCAAATACAATTTATTATGGAGAAATTAAAAAAACGTACAAAATCAATACAATAGCCATTCCAAGCGATAAAGCCAGATTAGTGTGGAATGATGGTAAGGATAACCATGAATATGTATACAGTGGTAATCCTATAGAGCCGATTGCCTTGAGGGTTGAGGTGGATCTGGATGAGGATGGTAATTATGAGGTACTTCCCGAGGAAGATTATGAGCTGAAGTATTTAAGTAATATTAACAATACGGAAGGAAAAGGAGAGAGTGCCTATGTGTACGTGCAAACAGCGGAAGGAAGTAATTATAAATTCCCGGAACTGATAGATCCTTCTACCATTGAAGATGGCAGGGTATTATGCACGACTTTTAAAATTTTGAGAAGGAATGTTGTTTCCGATAACACGGTGACCATAAACTTAAGCCAAAGGGAATTTACTTATGACAGAAAAGCACATGTTCCAAGTGTTGAAATAAAATTTTTTGATCAGGAACTACATCGCGGTACTGATTACAATGTTAGGGAGTGTCTTGACCATACAAATTCAACCCATTATGTTGTCGCAAATGGACAAACTGATGGACATTATGTAGATATTATTTTTGAGGGTAATTTTACCGGTACAATAAGAAAAGAATATCAGATAAAGCAGCTGAATCTCGGTAATAATACTGCAAATGTTAGGGCAGTGCTTAGGGATACCAATTCCAAGATTAAATATGATGTTAATAAAGATCCTGCAGAAGTGATAAAGAAAGGTTTGTTGCTGTATGATATTTATTATAGTGATATTCAGCTGATGCCGGACCTTGACTATTATTTTGTTGATGAGGAAATAGAGGCTGTTAAGTCAAGCTATGGACCGGGCGTGATGAATCTTTGGGTTCATGGGCAGAATAACTGTACAAATTATACTGGTATCTCAATCGATATCTACCGTGAGCTGAATAACACAGATTTCGCCATAAGGGATGACGCAAATTCCGCAGACAAGCTGAAAGACGGCGACACGATTTCCGAAACCAGGCTGAAAGAGGCGATAGATGCCGGAAAACTGGTTGATCTGGTCGATGTTTTTGTGGTCAGCGGAAATAACACAACGCCCATCCAGAAAACATTCTATACTGCTACCGTGGACGGTTATGACATCGGAAAACACACATTGACCATAAATGGTGTTGAGGATCAGCATTACATAGGTTCAATGTCTATCAACTTTAACGTTGCAGGTGATATTTCCGCAGACGGCGCATATATCGAAGCTATAGCGGATACGGATTGGACAGGAAGAGCTGTGGAGCCCACAGTATATGTGAGACTTCCAAACGGCAAAAGGCTGGATAACAAGTATTATACGGTAAGCTACTCTAACAACACGGATCCGGGTTATGCAAAAGTTACAGTCGAAGGAAAAGATATATATTCCGGCGTCCTGACTGAGCCTAAGGCTTTCAGGATCCTGTATCCGGTGGGCAATCTTGTGGTGGAATGGAAGGATTCGTCGAATGTGGACGATAATAACGTGCCGCATTTCATTTACGACGGAACATCCAAGCAGCCGCAATTTGATCTTTTCTATAAGCTCAATGGAAACAATCATCCGGTAAACGGCGGATATAAGGTTTCTTATGGCAATAATAAAAATGCGGGTGCCGGATCAGTTACGATAACAGCTGATACGGAAGATGAGAACTGTTTCCTGAAGGGATCTGTTACGAAGGCCATCACCATCGCTCCGAAGGAAATCTATGAAGGCATGCTGAATCCCACATCCAACTATGTGGATGAGATTTCTCTGGGATTCTACGATTATATTCCCACGGGTGTATTTCCGGAGCCGGGGCTTACGGACATACTGAATACGGGCGAAGCCTATAATCTGATAAAAAATTCCGATTACAAGCTTGCATACGGCTCGAACAATTCCATAGCCAACGGTGGAACAGTCACCATAAAAGGTATCGGAAATTACACGGGAACACTTGTAGAGAGGATCAATATAAAGCAGAAAGATATCTCAGATGATGAGTCTATAGCAGTTACGGCAACAGATGCCTCCTACACAGGAGAACCGGCGGCGCCGGGTAACGTCTCTGTGACATATACGGATATTTTCGGTAAGAAACATATTCTGAATCACAGCGCTACGGGCGTGATGGATTATTATATTTCCGGATATTACACGCTTCAGAATGTGGCAGTCGGAACCCGCGGCGAAAAGAAACCTGACGGTTCAGTGACGGAAGCCGTTGCACCCAAGGAGATGGGTGAATATATCATAGAGATCGAGGGTATCGGAAACTATACCGGCGTTAATCTGACTGCAAAATACAGCATTACAGCCAGAAGTCTGACGGCAGCATCCGTATCGGTGAGGGGAACGATGGAGTACACGGGAAATCCGCTGACACCTGAGATCACCATAACGGACGGCGAAAATGCCCTGACGGAAAACATTGATTATACAATTGATTACAGTAATAAGCTGAGATATAACGATTCGGTAGTGGTTGGAGATCATACCAATGCAGGTACCGTAACCCTTACTATTACGGGTCTCGGAAACTATACAGGTTCGGTCAGCAAGACCATGACCATCACACCGAGGGATATTGCGGCAGATCAGGCCACAGCGGCGGATTACGGTTTCACCTATGCTGTCAATAAATCTGTAACATATGCAAACGGAACGGATCGTTCCGACGGAAGACATACGATGCCCTTCGTCGCAGGCGGTTCATCGGTTCCCACTGTATTACTGCATGATACGACCAGGGATGTGGATCTGACATGTAAAAATGATGGAGCAACATATCCGGATTACAGACTGACCTTTGTTTCACAGTATGAGACGCTTCCGTCCGAGGAAACATTCCCGAATTATGCGGGCAAGATCGTGATGACGGTGGAAGGTCTGGGCAATTACACAGGCTCTGTTTCCTACACATACTATATTGGAGAGGATATAAGCGGCGCTACAGCGACACTTACCACAGGCGGATATTCGGCTGAGTATGACGGACTTTACAGAGATCTCAAGGATTCCTATGTTTCTGTGGATTCCTCAAGGTTCAATATCGGAGCGGACCAGAGGAAGATAACGGTTTACAAGGGTGCTGTCCTTGACGATAACGGCGATCTTATCCTCGACAATCGTGTAGATATCACAAAGATAGTGGATGCGGACAAATATTACATCGTGGTGGACGGTGTGCCGGAAAAAGGAACTTATGCGGCTACTCCCAGCATGTCATGTACATACACGGTTACCCCGAAGTCTATCTTTAACTGCACCATAGACAATTTCCCGGAGACCGTTTATTACACAGGCGATTACATCACAGTCAAAGGCATCACTGTAACAGATACTACCCTTCCGGTAAGCCGTGACAGGGGCGCGTCCACTATCAAGGCAACCTTGAAGGAAGGCGTTGATTACGAGATAGACAATACAAAAAAATATAAAGATGTAGGTAAAGCCACCATCACTGTAAACGGTATAGGCAATTACAGGGGAACGGCAAAGGCATATTTCACCATAGAGCAGAATTCCATCTCCGGCGGAGACAAGGATGACGGTTCTACATCAGGTACAGGCCTGACATCCGATGGTGTTACCATCACGGCTGAGGACATTAAGTTCACATACACCGGTGACGGCTTCATGAAGTACACGGGTTCCGGAGTTGTACCGTCCGTAGTGATCAACTACGGCAGCAGGAATCTTGTGGCAGGCAGGGAATACATTGTAACCGCTACCAACAACGTGAATGCGGGTATAGCAACCCTTACTATTTCGGGTATTGGCGGATTCTCAGGTTACCTTACCAAGAAGTTCACCATAAAAGCTGATATTGCAGGTGCCAAAGTTGCCGCCATTCCGGATCAGGTTTACACCGGATCGGCTGTGACACCCTCCCTGACCGTAAATTGCGGAGGAAATACTCTGGCAAAGGGAAGCGATTACACAGTTTCTTTTGACGATAACGTTGCTATCGGAAAGGCGTCAGTCACTCTCACAGCAGTGGAAAACAGCTATTATTACGGCTCGAAGACTGTTCCTTTCAATATTTCAAACAGCGCCAAAGGCATGGTGGTGACAGGGTATGCGTCAACATACACATACACCGGTTATGCCATAACACCTGCATTGATGGTTTCAATCGACGGTACAGTGCTGACTGCAGGAACTGACTACACTGTTTCTTACTCAAACAACATAAACGTCGGTACGGCGAAAGCAGTTGTGACAGGAAAAGGCCAGTATTCCGGAACCAAGACCGTAGAATACAGGATAGTGGCTAAGAGCCTTTCGAACTGCGCGGCAGATTTAAGCGGTGGAAATTCTTATGAATACACCGGTACTACCTACACTCCGGCAGTGACATTGACGGATCTTGTGTCAAACAAGACTTTGGTAAAGGGAACGGATTACAATGTAACTTACAGCAATAACACCGATCCCGGCACGGCGACGGTTACCATGACCGCATTGTCGGACAATTATACCGGAACAAAGGTGGTGACCTTTAACATCGGCTCGGCTTCAGTGAAGGGTCTCAGGGCTACGGATATTACTTGGAAGACCATAAAGCTTAAGTGGGCTGAGCAGGAATACGCTACCGGCTATCAGATCTGTGATAAAAATAACAAGGTTATCGGCAATACCAAAAAGAATACATTTAAGGTTACCGGTCTCACAAGCTACACCACATACAGCTATAAAGTAAGATCCTACGTAAAAAATAAAGACGGAAGCGTATCTTATGGCGGATTCTCCGAAGTCCTTTCCGAGAAGACAAAGCTTAAGACACCGAAACTCACTGCAAAAGCAGCAGGTGGCGGCAAGGTGATGCTCAAGTGGACAAAGTCAAGGCTGGCTACAGGCTATGAGATATACTACGCTACGGAGAAAAACGGTGTGTATACAAAGCTTAAGACTGTATCGGCCGATAATAACCGTACTGTCACAGACGCCGGACTTGCGCCGGGTGAGAGATATTTCTACACTGTTCGTGCATACAGAAACGTGGACGGTACAAAAGAGTACTCAAATTACAATACGATCAAGACAGTTAAAGTAAGATAAAAATGAGGGGATCGGGAAGACCGGTCCCTCATTGTATGGTTTTATGAACAAATACAAACTTGGGGAATACGAATTTGATACATATGAGGAGCTTCTGGCTGCCGAGGAGGACACCAAAAAGATCGATGTCATAACATCCAGCATGGATGTGACTGATCTGGAGGTTGCGTTATCGCTGTACGAGAAGATCCGAAACAACGAGATCACATTTCATTCCTCTGTGGGCAGCGGCTTTTTTATGTATCTTTCCGATATCGTGGTGGCAGGCGCGCGCACCATGGTGGAAGAGGAAAAAGAAAAAGAAAACCGTCTGCGAAAAAAACGCAAAACATCTATCGTGTACAGGGTGATAGGCATCACATTGATAGCGTGCGCGGCAGTGATCTTTTCCTATATTTACAGGAATGACATGGCTGAGAGGCGGTCCGAGGAAGAGTTGGCGCGGGTCCGCAAGATCCAGAATCTGACAGGATCCGGTATCAGCGATGAAGAGTATTCCGAGAATGTGGTGGAGGATAACACGGCTCTTCTGAACGAACTGAGAAAACAGAAGGAAGAAGCCGTAAACACAGACGCTGAGACGAAACCTGCCGGGGCAGAGGAGGTCAAAAAAAAGCTTAAGATCCTGCCGGATTATCAGACGTTGTATGCGGAGAATACGGATTTTGTAGGATGGATCAGCATAGAAGACACAGACATTGATTATCCGGTGATGCAGACCGAAGAGGCTGAGGGACAGTTTTACCTGGACCACAGTTTTTACAGGAGCAGCGATAAAAACGGAACCCTGTTCATGGATGTGCGCAATGATTTTATAAACAGGGATACAAACCTTATCATTTATGGGCATAACATGAAGAGCGGGGTT
>JAFYAD010000060.1 GCA_017540915.1 Lachnospiraceae bacterium | reverse complement strand
TTTTTATTGCCCTTTACGCGAACCTTGGGCTCAGCTCCGTCTATAAGCTGTCTTGCTCTCTTGCTGGAAGCTATCACGATGGAATAACGGCTGTTTACAACCGGCTCAACACCTACCTGTGTTGCATCGTCATTAACAACCTTCATGAGTTCTACATAGGATGGATGTATCATTTTATTTGTCTCCTTTTTTGTATTTTTCAAGATCATCCTTGAATCTGTTTATAAAATCCGCATTTGCGGAGATTTTATACTTTTCATTCTGTATCATATAGTGGACCTGACGGGCTGCCGCATTAATATCGTCATTTACCACCATATAATCGTAATTGTCTATGCCGCAGACTTCCTCAACCGCTCTGTTCATGCGTGCTGCGATCACTTCATCCGACTCGGAATCCCGCCCCTTAAGCCTGTGGAACAGGGTATCACAATCCGGTGTCACCACAAACAACAGCAGTGCATCCGGGATCTGTTTCTTTACGTTCAAAGCACCCTGAAGCTCTATCTCCAGGATAACATCTATGCCGGATTCTATCTTTTCCAAAACCGGTCCCTTGGGAGTACCGTAGTAATTGTCCACATATTTGGCATGTTCAAAGAATTCGTCGTTTTTGATCATCTCCTCGAATTCTTCAACACTCTTGTAAAAGTATTCTATGCCTTCCCTCTCACCCGGTCTTGGTTTTCTGCTTGTGGCCGATACCGATACCCAGTACTGCCCCGGATTCTGTGCCATAAGCTCCTTTACCAAAGTTCCCTTGCCGGCTCCGGAAAAGCCTGATATTACGGTTATGATGCCTCTCTTTGAAGTCATAAAACTCCGATCTGCTGTATATTGTCAGCTGTATTCTTTATCGTTAAACTCAGCGTGAAAGTACTGTTCCACACTTCGAGGTTACGGGCATATCAAAACATTTTACTCGATATTCTGCACTTGTTCTCTGATCTTCTCAATATCGGTCTTCAGGTTTATACCAACGTCAGTTATCTCGATGTCTGTGGACTTTGACAGTGTGGTATTGGCCTCACGGTTCATCTCCTGGGCTATGAAGTCAAGCTTGCGGCCGATGGCACCGCCCTTTTTCAAAATATCGCGCATGCCGGAGATGTGGCTCTTCAGTCTTACGATCTCCTCGTCGACACAGATCTTGTCAGCATACATGGTGACTTCCGCAGCTATCCTGCCTTCGTCCAGCTTATTATCTGCGATAAAGTCCTGAACCTTAAGGAAAAGCCTGTCTTTGTATTCTTTCAGGATATCCGGAGCTCTCGCCTCGATCTTAGCCACATATCCGTCGAGATCGTCAAGCTTTGACAGAAGATCGGTCTTCAGCTTCTCGCCCTCTGTCTCCCTCTCTTTTACAAGATCCTCAAGGGCTGCCTTCAGAGCTTTTTCCAGAAGTTCATACAGCTCGCTGTCATCGCTGTCATTTTCCTTGAACTCCAGAACTTCCGGATATTTTGACAATGTTGATGTACGTATATCAAGATCGAGCCCGAAGGTCTCGGACATCTGCTTAAGATACTTGTAATACTCACCTGCAAGGGCTTCATTGTAATAGATCCTGCCGGCATTTATGCTGTTGTCCTCGAATGTCACAAAGATATCGACCTTACCGCGCTCCATGTAATCCTTCAGGATATTGCGGATCTTTCCGTCATACATTGCAAGCCTTTTGGGCATCTTAATGTTCACATCCAGATATCTGTGGTTGATAGTCTTTATCTCTATGACCATGCGTCTGTCGCCGGTCTCCACCTCTCCATGGCCAAAGCCAGTCATACTGCGGATCATTATAGTCCTCCATCTAAATGTATGATTACATTGATACTGTAAATGGTAACATTACATCAATTGTATCGATCAAATATCCAGCTTGTTATACAATACAGCCGCAACTCTCTCCTGAAGATAGGTTTTATTGGTGGGCTTTATGATGTACTCGGCAGCTCCGGCTTCCTTACAGCGCATAACAGTCTCTATATCACGATGACTCGACAGGAAGATAACGGGAAGATCCGTATATCCCATTCTGCGAAGTCCCTTGACCGTCGCAACGCCATCCAGCACAGGCATTTCCACATCCATTATCACCAGATCAGGAGCGCCCTTGTCCTTGATATAGGACTTTGCAGCCATTCCGCTGCTCAGGGAAATAAATCTGTATTTTTCATTTTCAAGATAGTTTTTGGTCTGCTGTAAAAACAGCGGGCTGTCATCCACTATCATGATCTTCTTGGTCTGTTCTTTCTTGACATTCCTGTCCTCATTGAGGGATTCGATATCTCCCACGTAATCCTGAGGCATGATGTCCGAAGAAGCTATCTTGACATCTTTATATTCTACGCTGGTAGAAAGATCCACTATACGGCCGTCCGTAAGCTTTATCTTCGGTCTGAAAGCATTCTGCGTGTGAGCTATAACCAATGCTTTCTCTCCGTTGGACAGCGTGACATCAATACCCGGCGGATATGCCGGAATGACAGTCATCATCACATTGACAACTTTTTCGTCAAACTGAAGCCCAATGCCGCCTATCATGTACTCAAATGCGTCCGCGGGAGCGTATGGATCCTTGTAAGGACGTTTGCTGGTAAGGGCATCATAAACATCAACCGCATGTATTATCTTGGCTATCAGTGGTATATGCTCTCCGGTGATACCCTTGGGATATCCCGATCCGTTTTCGTTCTCATGATGCATGAGAACGGCTTTTCTGACTACCGCCGAAAC
>JAFYAD010000059.1 GCA_017540915.1 Lachnospiraceae bacterium | reverse complement strand
TGCCTTTTGTTGATATGGAGGAAAAACTGTATCTCACCACACTCCCCACGACGCTCTTTGTCAACCGGGACGGACTGATAATGTTAGCCCCGATTGAGGGTGTTCCGGAAGACCTGTCCAGGTATGGGCAGCTGATAGACGCATTCATCGGTGCCGCCGGTGCACCGGCGCAGCAAAGCTCCGAACCATCGCCTGTTGTTACGAACGACAAAGGGGTCTACCGTGTCATTGTCACAGACAGCAGCGGTGCCCCGGTGAAAGATGTCACGGTTCAGTTCTGTGATGATACGGCCTGCATGCTGGGCAAGACGGATGAAAACGGCATCGCATCCTTCCCGGATGCAGCAGAAGGTCATCCCTATACTGTTCACATCTTAAAGGTTCCCGCAGGTTATGAAAAGACCGAGGAGGAGTTTACCGCAGCAGATGTCTTCTGCGATGTGAATATTGTCCTTCAGAAGACACCCTGATTCACCAGAAGGCAGTCATAATACACCCAAAGAGAAAGCATACTTCATTGATAACGTATTCATCCACTGCAACCTCACAGACTTTTTTCCTGGAAGCACAGAACTCTTCTGATTCTTGGTGAAAGGGAAATAATACAAACCGCAGAGAAACGGATATAAAAAGACAGGGATTCGGCCGTAATGGTTGAATCCCTGTTTCTTTTTTTGAACTTATTCTCCGAAGGCTTCGCGACTATAAACTTTAGAAGTATTTACCAGATGCGCCGTGACAGCTTCGGCTGTTAGGCTGATCCGTAGACAGTGTTCCTCGACCGGGTGTATCCGTATTGAGCAGCGTACTATAGTAGAAAGCGAGACAACGACGGGCTTCACTTAAAGGCAAATGCTTGGACCTGCGAGGCTTGCTTTGTTTATCCGAAAAATAGCGATTAAATCCATAGTCCACTATTGATTTAATCGCTGTTTTATGCTATCATTCCCTTGGAAAGGCGGTAAGTGACAACATGTATGTAAACAGAGATATAGAAAAGGTGCTGCTCAAAGCCGCTGAGTCATTTCAGGTAATTACGCTGTTCGGAAGCAGACAGGTCGGCAAGACGACGACAGTGGATCATCTGTTCGGTAAGGAATTCAGCCTGGTAACGCTGGATGACTCCGATGAACTTGCTCTTGCTCACGCCAATCCGAAAGCGTTCTTTGAGTCCCATCCGTGGCCGCTGATCATTGATGAAGTGCAAAAAGAACCGGGCCTTTTGAGTGAGATCAAGCGGATCGTCGATGAGCAGAGACGTGTCTGGATGAAAAACGGAGAAAAGAGAAGACTCATGTTTGTCCTGACAGGATCAAACCAGTTCGAACTGCAGGAAGGCATCTCGGAATCTCTTGCCGGAAGAACAGCTGTCATCAATATGTCCGGATTCACTCAGATGGAGAAACGCGGGATCGCGGGTTCCCTCTTTGAAGTGGATTTTGATGCTCTGATAAACAAGCAGCGTAAGCATCCGGGATTCTATAAAAACAGTCTGGAGATATTTGACGATATCTTTCAGGGCGGGATGCCGGATATATGCACCGGGGAATCCGAAAGAAGTGCATATTATAAGGCGTATGTCGATACCTATATTGAAAAGGACGTCCGTAAACTGATCTCAGCATCCAGTGAGCTGCAGTTCAGGCGCTTTATTGAGTTGCTGGCACTGAGGACAGCCCAGGAACTTGTTTACAGTGACATATCAAAAGATCTCGGCATCAATGTGGATACATGCAAAAGATGGATCTCCATTTTGCAGACGTCCGGCGTGATCTGTCTGCTTCAGCCTTATATGGCCAACATGTCGAAGCGGATCATCAAAACCCCCAAACTGTATTTCATGGATACCGGCCTATGCGCGTATCTGTGCAAATGGCCAACCTCCCGGATGCTGAAGGACGGTGTGATGAGCGGGGCGTTCTTCGAGACCTATGTGGTAAGTGAAGTAATAAAGAGCTTTCTGAACAGTGGCGCAGATCCGGCCCAGTATCTATATTATTACAGGGATATCGATAAAAAAGAGGTCGACATACTCCTTGTTAAAAACGGCGCTATTTATCCGGTCGAAATCAAAAAAGGCATTTCTCCTGCCAAGCCGACAAAGAACTTCAGTGTACTCGGGAAATACGGTATGCCGATCATGCGGGGTATGGTGATAGACAATACCGATGTGATAAGAGCGATCAATGATAGTGCATTCTCTTTCCCTGTCTCGCTGCTCGGTGTATAGGTGTGGACTGGAGCCAAAACAATACCCTGATTTTAGTAGAATCAGGGTATTGTAATTTTATCAAAACCCCCGGTATTTCCGGGCTCTTCATCGTTTTAAGGCCGATCCCGGACCCGGCGATAGAACAGCATCTCCTGCCGCATCTTGTTTAGGCGGGCGCGGGGAGTTCACACCGCTTACTGAGAAGGAAATGCCTTAGACCCTGAACCCTTTTGCTCGAAATAATCACCACGTAGAAGTCTCATGTAAATACTCACTTTGACACTGCAGGGCAGGAAGGAAATACGTTTACAATCAGCAGAAAAAAAT
>JAFYAD010000058.1 GCA_017540915.1 Lachnospiraceae bacterium | reverse complement strand
GCCAGGCGGATGATGTTGTCAAGATGCTCGAAGCGGTAAAACCTGCAGAGCTCCTCGGGAACGCTGACCTCTATGTCATCGGAAGAGATGACCTTATCTCCGGATACGGCTGCCAGCTTGTCGGCTGTCTGTGCAAGCTCGGTGCGGAATTTCTTGAAGAGATCTATGATGTCATCGGCTGTTACGCTGAACGAAGCAGCGGTGGTGGTGGTGCCGCCGGCCTCACTGTCGTCCTCGTCGTCAATGGAGGGTGAAAATTTGGAAAAGCGGGTATCCAGCTCTTCGGGATCCTCGACCTTCGTGATAATGAGCACGATGCAGTCGCCGGAGAGTGGGATGGCCTCTATCATAAGAGGTATGTCCTCAGCCTCGAAACCGAACTCATAGGAAGCCTGTTCCATCATATCTCTGAAAAGACTCTTTACCTTTTCCGTACCGTATGCTAACTCGGATATCTTCATGTGACGGTCCGCAAGATCGGACTTGGTCAGTGTACATCTTATCTGGTGGTCGTTCACTTTTTCTATTTTCATGGAATCACCTCCATTCGTTCCGATACATATATCGGTTAATTCTGTAAATATACGAACCCGTGCCGCATATTTATTGTGTATAAAGTATATACTTAAATGGGGTTAATAGTCAATATTTTTGAAAAAAGACTTGAAATGCGGAACCTGCGGGCTTATAATCTTCATTGAGGCGTTGACAGGCAAGCCCGGTACGGAAAGGGGTTGATGGATCACAGGAGAGATCCTGACAGCAATCGTTTCAGCGTGTCCTCACGTCAGAGGGCATGTCATTCGGCATTCTGCCGGACAGATTCACTTATATAAAATTTGCAGTTTCTTAAATTTTAGTCATAGGTGGTTTGAATTCTTAAAAAAGCAAAACAATACATTAAATACGTTATTTTAGTGTACCGTCTGTCAACATCTTGCTTATATCACGGCTCCTTTTGGTAAAAAACTCAGGACAAATACTTCGAAAAGGTGGTGATGTATTGAAAAACGACGCATTCAGCGAGCAGAAGCTTCTCGAGGAAGAGTGGCTCTCGGAGCTGAAGGAGGTCGTCGGGGATGTGCCCGTTTACCTTTGCGGAAAGCCTTCGAGTCTGGATGAGGTGGCTTCGAAGCAGGTGAGGGAAAGGGGCAGGTATACCTATATGGCAGATCTTGTGACAGACGATAAAGGTCTGCTCACAAGGGTCTGCTATGACAGGGTATCGGTGTGATGCCCCGGCGATAAAGATGGAAGGGGATGGCGCGCTGATGGGATTCCTTCGCTGACAGCACGGCGTCATCCCCTTTTTCCTGTGACAGGATGGCATCCTCTTACAACCTTGTTGAATTACGTCCCCGATTTATGTTAATATAGAAAGGATTGTTTTTGAACGGATTTTTGCAAGGAGTTCCCATTGAAAAGAGAAGCCACCCACAACAGACGCAGAAGAAAAAGAGGCATCATACGCAGGCTTATTCCCATGGCCATAGCTCTTGTGCTCATAGCCATCATACTTTTGGTATGTCTTGCTTCGGACTTCTGGAAAAAATATGCATACGGTACCGAACACGCGGATCTGAACAGGTATTTTGATATCTTTTTCGACGACCAGGCCGCCATTATCATGGACAACACCATCCTGGCGGACAAGGCACTTGTGTCCGACGGCCGTTACTATATAACACAGGAAATGGCCGAGGACAACTTCTGCAGCAATTTCTACTTTGACGAGAGTGAGCAGCAGCTGCTTCACACCGGAGCCAACGAAACCATTGTTTCCACTGCGGATACAAAGGATTTCATCGAAAAGGACGGCACGGTCTATCTGGCCATTGACTATATCTCCAAGCTGGTAAACCTTGAGGTGAACAGCTTTGAAAACCCGAAACGCATTGAGATCAAAAACAGCTGGGGCGAGGTTTCCAGGGCGAAGATCAAAAAAGACACCGAAGTCCGGGAACTTGGCGGAGTGAAAAGCGATATACTGGCGGATCTCAAGGAGGGCGAAACCGTCACTGTCCTTGAGGAGATGGAAAACTGGACCAGGGTAAAGACTGCGGACTGTATCATGGGATATGTTGAAAACAAGCGCCTGACAGAGACCTACACAGAGTCCGAGGAGCCGGTGACCTCAGTGGCGGAGGAGCCCATACTCCATAACCTGAGAGATTACAGGATCTGCCTGGGCTGGCATCAGGTGATGTCGGAGACGGCCAACGCCACCCTGAATGATGTGTTGGCAAAGTCAAGGGGAATAAACGTTATATCCCCCACCTGGTTTTCGCTTGCGGATAACGCCGGCGGGATAAAGAACATAGGTACCGTTGATTATGTGGCAAAGGCCCACGACGCGGGCCTTGAGGTCTGGGCTCTTGTGGACAATTTCGACACCGGAGTGAGCACTCTTGAGGTGCTGTCAAAGACCTCCGTGAGAAAGATCGCCGAGAACAACATAGTTAACGCTGCCCTGGAGCTTGGGGTCGACGGCATAAACATAGATTTTGAAAATCTGAGTGGGGACTGCGGTCCCGCTTTTGCCCAGTTTATCAGGGAGATATCCGTTCTCTGCAGACAGCACTCCCTGGTGCTTTCGGTGGACAACTATGTTCCCAAGGGGTATACCGCCCACTACGACAGAAAGACTCAGGGCGAGTACGCCGACTATGTTGTGATAATGGGCTACGACGAGCATTTTTCGGGCTCCGAGGAGAGCGGCTCCGTAGCGTCCTTCAACTTTGTGCAGGACGGTATAGAGAGCACCCTGGCCGAGGTGGCTCCGGAGCAGGTTATAAACGGCATTCCCTTCTATACCAGGATATGGAAGGAGGGGGCCGAAGTCTCCAGCGAGGCTGTTGATATGGTCACCGCCGAGGAATTCCTGAAGAATCACGGCATGACAAAGACCTGGGACGATGTATGCGCCCAGAACTATGCCGAAAAAACCGAAGGAAATACGGTCATAAAGGTGTGGCTTGAGGATGCCCAGTCCATAAAGGCAAAGCTGGATCTGATGCAGGCCAACAATATCGCGGGAGTG
>JAFYAD010000057.1 GCA_017540915.1 Lachnospiraceae bacterium | reverse complement strand
GTTCGGTCCTCCGGTCAATATAATACCTTTGGGATTCATAGCTTTTATTTCGTCTATGGGTGTCTTATAAGAGTAGATCTCGCAGTAAACGTGACACTCTCTTACACGCCTTGCAACCAGCTGATTGTACTGGCCGCCGAAATCGATCACAATGACCTTTTCCTGTTCCATTGAAAACCTCCTTGCGCTGTCTGTATATGAACATTGGGCTAAAGATAATGTGTAATCCAATATACCCCTCAGTCAGCCTTCGACTGACAGCTCCCCTGCAAGGAGAGCCTTACATATTATACCACACTTCCCTTAAAAATCCACATCAATATCCTCAATGTTTCCTCAAAATATCAACCAGATGGGCCGATGCACCCAACATATCTGCTCTTTCGCATATTGAAAGATGATATTTTACAAACTCCTCAAACCCTCTCTCGTCCAGAGCGTTCACAGCTTTTCTGATATAATTGGCTGCTCCGTCTGCTGAGATGATCTTTTCCCGCTTCAGGCATTCCACCTCGCTGTTGATGGATTCTATATCCTCAGTCCTGACCTGGGAATACAGCGGATTGGCTCCCTTTTTTATATGATAGTCATCCTCAAAGCCGCCTTCATCCAGTATTTCCCCTATATGCCCCTCCATGAAAGCATATCTTATCACACAGTAATCATTCATAAAATATGCCACCAGCACATGACCGCCTTTTTTGCAGACACGTGCTGCCTCGCAGAGAGCTTTGACCTTATCTTCTCTTTCACTCAGATGATACATCGGTCCGAATAACAGCACTGTATCGAAACTCTCATCCGCAAACTTTTTAAGTCTGAGGGCATTACCCTGGTATGCCCTGACTTTGTCTGTCTTTTGCTTCAAAATCCCAAGGTTATGCTTTACAAGCTCCACCGCAGTAACATCATAGCCTTCATCCGCCAGAGGAATACTGTATGCTCCCGTACCTGCCCCTATATCCAACACTGAAGGGCTTTCGTGCTGTTTCAGGCACTCATGCACATATTTCATAGTGGTGATAAATGCGACCTGTCCATGGCGCGTTTTGAGCCTCTTGTCTTCATTGAATTTATTATAGTACTCCTCAAGTTCAGTCATTTTCTCTCCCTGAAAAACTGTATCAAATGATTAACACAACTGTTCAACCGGTATGTCGTAATAAAACAATGTCAATAATCCAAAACCTTATACACCACAAAAGGTCATGCCATGCATGACCTTTTGAATTCATCAGTTTATTGTATTCCACTCAAATCTTGGGATCCTCCACCAATACCTTCTCGGTATCACTGATGTTGATGTTATTACCGCTCTCAAATCCCGCACCGAACTGCGAGCTCTTCGGCTTGCTGACCGAAACACCCTCTTCATGAGATTTCTCAGAATCTGCCTCACCTTCGGCTCCTGAATCACCATCCTCAGAACCTGCAGAAGAATCACCCTTCTTGCTGCCCGAAACCGCATCCGCTTCGGTATCGTCAAAACCGTCTGTACCATCGCCCGAATCATCCGCATTCTCTGTTTTATCAGAGCTACCGGAACTATCAGTGCTATCAATTATCGCATTATCAGATACTACCGGCTTATCATCATCTTTCTTTGATGAAGACTGATCCGAATCATTCTTAGCCGTATCACCTGAAACGATCTGTTCATTGGTCTTATCCTTAGAGACAACAGCCGTCGAATCGCTGCCCTTATCATCTGACACATCCATGTCTGAAGATTTATCGGAAGAAGATGCTATCTCAACATCATCTCCTGACACAACCTCCGGTATCTCATCGCCCGACACGGTCTCAACAACCGTATCGGAAGAAACAGCCTGACTTACCTTCGGTTCCTCTTTATCTTCCACCGGTTCGGTGATATTCGCTGTCTGTTCAGGTTCATCAACCGGCTTTTCTGTGCCTGATACTATGTTGGTAAGCTCTTCCACCGAAAGGGAAGCCAGCTCCGAAATATCGACATCTGAAGTATCCGTTCCCATGGCTGCCGCAGCGTCCGTAGCCAGTATCATCTTGCCCGGCGTAATACCAAGGCTGTCGGCAACTTCTTTTTCTTCTTTGGAAACATTAACAGTTGTAACGGTACAGAGCTTTGTCTCTTCATCGGAGAACTCTGCTACAGCTACACCTATTGACTCCTGTTTTTTAGCGCTCTTGCTGTATACGCTGATGACCATGTAATTGGCTTCGTCCTCAGTGATGTAAGACTTCTCGCACAGACAATCCATGGTGGCATGAAGTGCATTTGAAAGATCACCCTGTATAACCGACTTTGATATCTCACCGGCTATCTGCTCTCCCTCGCTGTTCACGCCCCTTACAGCTATAACTTTATCGAAACGGTTGAGAGAATACTCGATGGAGGGAGTGATATCCACGCTGACTACCGAGTATGTTTCCTTTGCAAAATACACACCCGTACCGACTCCGCCTGCAGTAACCAGCACTGCGAAAGCAGCAGCAGCGGCAACAACCTTGCGAAGCATTCCGTTACGGCTCGATCTCAATGTTATCTTATCACCGATCTCATAAGTCGTACCCTTAACACGGACGAAACAACCATCGTCACGAAGCGCCACAGCAAAACCGTCATGTTTTTCAACAACAACCGCCTTCATCGCTATCCTCCTTCCCTCAATATTCTGAATAAATCTCCGGCATATCTGCACGAATCATCATTTAAGATTAAGATATTCGTACATTCCCGGATAATCTCCCTTTGCTATCAATATCGCTGTTATTATGTATTTACGATAACGTTCGAGAATTTTTTGGGGTGTTTTTAAAAAATCTTTGATTTTTTTGAGCGGGAGTCTTCCTGTCCGCATCAGATAATCAATGTTCTCGCTGTCTTCCACCACAAAACTCACCACTTCCCTGCAGGCTCTGCGGGTTTTCTCCGCCTTTGGCGAGCAGGACACCAGATCCAAAAACTGTATGTCAAAAGCAGCCAGTTCCTCCGTAAGAGCCATTATCTCGTCCCTTATAGGATTTTCATCACTGACTGAAGCTTTTTTGGCTATCTCATTCTGTAAAGCCGCCTTGCTGTCATCCTCATCATCAAAGGTACCGGAAAAGACCTCAGGTTCCGTACTCATCTCACCCAGATACTTGGACTGCACCCTAAAGTAGTCTGTAAGCCTGTGCTCCATCACCACCTTGGCGTACCCCATAAAGTTACCCTTGGTCACATCGAAAGCGTCTATAGCCCCGTTGTATGCTATCAGCGCCTCCATCCACTCATCGTCACTCTTGGTGATGTATCTTTTACAATGACGACTGGCAGTTGTCAATATGAAGTTTTCGCTCTCCTTTAAGAAAGCCTCACGCCCGGCCTCAGACTGTCTTGCGGCCAGAACGTCATCTGCGGTAAACTGAACCATCAGATCCCCCAAATATATCCAAGCTACCTGTTACTTCTTCTCCAGATCTTCATGTTCTCAGCAGCAGCGATAAGCTCATCCCTGAAATCCGGATGTGCGATGGAAATGATCGCCTCCGCTCTCTGCCATGTGCTGAGCCCCTTTACATTCACGCAGCCATACTCTGTCACCAGATACTGAACATTCGCCCTGGTATCGGTCACTATAGAGCCCTGATCAAGCGTAGGACGGATCCTCGACTTAACCGTGCCGTCCTTTGCCTTGTAAGTAGATGAACAGCAAATAAAGCTCTTTCCGCCCTTTGAAAGATAGGCTCCCAAAACGAAATCAAGCTGACCGCCTGCTCCCGAAATATGTTTCACACCAGCACTCTCCGCATTAACCTGAGCGAAAAGATCAAGATCAACCGCATTATTGATGGAAATAAAATCATCTATAGCGGCTATTGTACGAACATCATTTGTATAGTCGATAGGTGCGCTCATAAGCTCGGGATTCTCGTTGATGTAATCATACATCTTCTTTGTGCCGCAGCCGAATCCATAAACCTGAAGACCTTTGT
>JAFYAD010000056.1 GCA_017540915.1 Lachnospiraceae bacterium | reverse complement strand
GGAAAGTCCGTATACACCCTTGCCACAAAAGTGATCGAACCCATGACGATAATAAAGAGAAGTATGAATACAAACGGTTCCATACCGGTTTTATTACTTCCACCACTTCTTCCGGAACTGGTCCTTCTCTTCTGTTCCTTATATGCTTCCCTGTACCAATCACGGTCATACATGCTCATGATGAACACCATCCTCTGGAACATATTGTATCAGAAATCAGCTCCCGTGAATTATATTATTGATTATCATATATGATTCCCTAAAAGAGCGCAAAACATGTTGTATTTTCCCGGGATAAATGTGAAAATATATTACATAAACCGATGTTCAGGAGAATGTATCATGTTTTCCGTTGCCGGAATTGTTTCAACCGGACGGAGGTTAAAGAAAGGGAGGCGCAACATGAAAAAAACCATATCATTTATCCTTATACTCAGTATGATAATGTCTTCTGCACTGCCTGTTTTTGCAGATGACGAAACTGCCAAGACAGAAGCGGCGGCCGCCAAGACAGAAGCAGATACAGAGGCAAATACAGATGCAGATACGAAGACATATTCCGATGATCTTGTCACCACTAAGCACTCTGCTGTTATCCAGGGTCAGGTGATCGATTATACCGCAACCGCCGGTACGATGGTAGTTGACAGCGGTGATGGTAAATGCGAGATATTTTTCATCGCATACACAAAGGATGGTGCGACAGATATGACGCAGCGTCCGATCACATTCACCTTTAACGGCGGTCCCGGAAGCGCCAGTTTATACACTGATTTTCTCTGCATGGGCCCCAAACGCATGGAGGTTGACGAGATAGGACATGCAACGCAGCTTCCTGCAAAATTCACTGACAATGATAATTCCCTTCTCGATATGACCGATCTTGTGTTCATTGACGCGATCGGTACCGGTTATTCCCGGGCGATAGGCAATGAAGATGATTTTATAGGCTATGACAATGACATCCGCACCATAGGTGATTTTATCAGGCTCTATATAAACAGAAACAAACGCTGGGGATCACCCAAATACATTGCAGGCGAATCATACGGCACGACGCGTGCAGTCGGACTTTGCGATTATCTGTTCAGCACTTATTCGCTGGGAATGAACGGACTGATGCTGATATCCACGGTAAATGACTTTTCCTCGCTGCAGTTTTCAACAGGAAATGACCTCCCCTATGCTTCATACCTGCCCACCTATGCCGCCGATGCGTGGTATCATGGCTGTCTTGACAAAAAATATCAGGATATGAAACTTGAAGATTATCTCGACGAGGTGCGCGATTTTGTCAGCGAAAAATATGTTCCCGCGCTTTATAAGGGCCGGAGGATGACTGAGGATGAGAAAAATGAAATGGCAAAAAGTATTTCTCAGTACACCGGACTGTCAGAAGAATTTATCCTCGAATCAAATCTGCGTATCACGTTACCTGATTTTTGCAAGGAACTCCTTTCCGACAAGAAGCTTATGACAGGGCGCCTGGACGGCCGCTTCACCGGCCCCGTGATAAACGGATCGATAGAAGACGGTGAGAGCGATCCCTCCGGTTTTGATGTTGATGCACCTTTGGCCGCAGCGTCAAACCAGTTTATCGTTGATGAACTCAATTTCAACACGGACAGGCCGTATATCCCGTTATCACTTGATGTTAACAAGCGGTGGAATTTCGACAAAGACAACGATATACTTGCTCAGGAGGAGATCATTAATAACTGCATGGCAGCAAACAGCATGCTGAAGGTATGGGTAATGTGCGGATACTATGACGGTGCCACACCGTTCTACGGTGCAGAATGGGTATACAACCACGTATTTCTTAATGATTCGCGCCTTGACAATCTGTCCTTTACTTACTATCCTGCAGGACACATGTTCTATCTGGATAAAGACTCCTTTGATCAGTTCAGGAAAGATGCTGAAAAATTCTACAAATGATCACGCTTTAACCGTGTGTTTATCATAGCGTCGATCATAGTGTTTATCATAACGTCGATCATCGATGTCGAAAAATCCCCGATGGCCTTGTGATATGCTTTCTTCCCGGCAGGTAAGTGAATAAAACTTGTCTGCCGGGAAGGGGCATACCAGTTGCGAGGTTTCGAGGATTTTACACTTTACGTATCTGTTATCAGCTCATCATGATTTCTATGTCTTGATCAGACCCATACGATTGAGATCAGGTTGAATTCTTTGGTATAATGGTCCCACCACATACGGAAGGATGTTTTATCAATTTGAGTACTATGACCGCGTTTGAGTCCGCCTTTCTTACCGTCACCTTTCTGTTCATGATAGGCAGTATGGTTGGGTGGACCCTGGAACTCTTTTTCAGAAAATTTATCTCCACAAAAAATCCGGACAGGAAGTGGATCAATCCCGGATTTCTTACGGGTCCCGGCCTTCCGCTATACGTTTTCGGCCTGATTGGATTGTTTGTGATGTCGCTGTTCCCTTACATCGGGGAAGATACTATACGGAACCTGGATCTTCCACAGATCGTCATCCAGATTCTCGCCATGGGAGCTATGGGATTGTATATACATGATCTCATGGGATTTACAAGGTCAAGGACCCTGGTCTCATATCCTCTTTTCTTAAGGAGCTTCGAGAAATTTCTGTATAACTGGTTCTTCGTATCGGAAACAACAAGACTTCCCGATATGTTCTGAATGTTGGGGATAACATATCCTCCTGTCTTGCCGGCCCCGGTAGATCCTACGATCAGGTCGTTGTTGTTAAGCCCCGTGACCCTCGTGTCATTATCAACAGTGATACCTTCTGCCAAAATCCTTGTTCCGTATTTCTTCATCTCTTTTCTCCTCTCTTTCTAAGCGTTGTCGAGTTGATGATCTCAGTTGCCAGCCCGAACTCTACTGCTTCTTCGGCATTGAAGAACGTGTCATCGGCTATTACCTTGTACACTTCTTCAAGGCTCTTCCCCGTTTTCTCGGAGATTATCCTGGCCACTATCTCCCGGGTTTCATTCAGTTTGTCCAGCTCGTGCTGGATCTCATGGGACTTCTTGCCGCCCATATTGGCATTGCTGTAGCTCGGATCATGTATCATTACCCTCGTATGCGGGAGCATCTGCCTTTTATCTCCCGCAAGGAACAGTATCGCTCCCATACTGGCTGCAGTCCCTATGCTTACTGTACGGATGGGCGCCTTCATCATGGTCATGTAGTCATACACCGCAAGCCCGCTTGTCACTTCTCCGCCGGGACTGTTGATGTAGAGCGTGATCTCCGCCTCATCATCCTGCATTTCAAGATACATGAGCTGCTTTATCAGCTCGTTTGTTGTGTCTGCATCCACCTCCTGGCTTATAAGGGGATTTTGAACCTCATATTTAAATATGCAACATCTCACAGGATTATTCCCGTAAATCCGGTCAAAAGCATCAATAACCGTGTTTATATGAAATCCTGTGATACAAGGAAGCCCAGGCCAGAGGAGAAAATACTGTCCCCTGAAGAGATCGGTATGCTAAAAGCCGAGGTTAGGCGCCGCATGACGATGAAGAAATACGGCCGGTACTACATAAACGGCTTCGCATTCCTCTTCTCCGTCGAGACCGGTGTCAGGATAGCCGAGCTGTGCGCGATAAAATGGGAGGACATATACGATGACCACATCCATATCCACCGCCAGCAGCTCTCAGAGGATGACGAAGCCGGGAATAACACCTACTATCTCGCCGACTATACAAAGAACGAGAAAGGAATTTCGGAGGACGGCCGTGATTCTCCGCTGACGGATGCCATAGCATCCCTGCTTTCTGAGATACGTACCCTTCAGGAAGAGCTCGGGATGGATCCAGAGTTTGTCTTCTGTCACGAGGACGGCGAATGGATCAAGAAGGAGGCCTACGCGACGTTC
>JAFYAD010000055.1 GCA_017540915.1 Lachnospiraceae bacterium | reverse complement strand
CGGTGACCAACATGGCGACACTGAGCATGACGCTGGTTACTGATCTTAGACATTGTCTGAACCTGTTTTTCATACTGCCTCCTATACCAATTTTAATTTTATACTCCCATTAGTTTGGTATCCGTTTATTACATGTTAAGATTGATAGTGTCTTAACGGCTTAATTTTATCATATTAACCGGCTAAAAAACAAGCGTTTGGGCGAAACCTGCCCCTTTTGACAGCCCCACCGCGGCGGTATATAATTGACTCATCTGACAGGGGGGAGGACAGGTCATGGGAAAGAAATCCACAAAAGAGAACAAAAACATATATTTCCGGAGCCGTGAGGAGGCGGGACTTACCCGTGCACAGGCCAGCGAAAAGATGGAATACGTATCCGAAAGCCGGATAGAAAAGATAGAATCCGGAGCCACTCTGCCCCAGCCCGACGATGTGACAGCCATGGCAAAAGCATATACAAAGCCTGAGCTATGCAATTATTACTGCGCCAACGAGTGCAGCATCGGCCAGGAGATGGTGCCCGAGATACAGGTGTCGTCTCTTTCGGAGATAGTTCTGGGACTCCTCTCCTCACTCAACACCCTCGATACACAAAAAAACCGCCTCATCGACATTACTGCCGATGGGCGGATCGATGACAACGAACTCGAGGACTTCGCTCGTATTAAAAATCGTCTGGATCAGCTTTCCATAACCATCGAGGGACTTAAACTGTGGTGTTCAAAAACCATCGCCGACGGAAACATCAACAGCGAGAAGTTTGAAGAGCTGTGCCGGAAGCTTAAATGATCTCTTCCTGCTCTTTGCGCTCTTCATCTTGTACCCTCCTTATCATTTCCTGTCATCAGTTTACGAAGTGCCATCGCAAGAACTTCATCGGATGCCGCCGATATCTTTTCAAGCTTTGGATTTTCCGTAACCTTCAGTTCCTGCAACGGTTTATCCGTTTTTTTCTCCGGCTTTTTCTCCGGCTTTTTCTCCGGTTTCTTCTCCTTCAATGACATCACCAGCCCAATCCGCTATGCAGTTCTATCCAGGTCAGCGCATCTCCTACCGCCTGCTCAAGTTCCATCTTATCCGACACGACAAATCCTGTCTTGATAAGCTCCTTCAGCCTTTCGATCAGTTCCTCTGTATCCTTGTAGTATGGCGAATAACAACCATCAACGTGAAATATCAAAACAGATCACCCCCCTGTTCACATCCGTCCTGTGCCTCTATACCTTACTCTCAGCCTATATTCTCCGTGTATCTGCAATTCGGATAGCCGGTACACCCTATAAATTCACCGAACCGCCCTGACCTCTTTTGCAGCAGACTCCCGCAACGGGGACACACCTTCACGGCCTTTGCGGCATCTGAGGGTTTGACAAGTTCCTGTCCAAGGCGTTCAAATACTATCTGGTTCATTCGGCAGTCATTCAAAGCCCTGTGTGCTCCGGCGATTGAAACTCCGTAATACTCGGCCAGATCCACCAGTCTGTGATGACGAAGGCGCGGCAGACATATCCTCGAAAGTTTTAAGGTGTCGATGTAATCATTTCCTACGGTCTTACCCCAAAACTTCTCTGCGTCACGGTATAGAAACTTCATGTCAAAGGTGTGGATATTATGACCAACGAGCATCATATCGCCGGTAAAATCAAGAAATCCCCGAAAGGCAGTTTCAAAATCCGGAGAATCTGCCACCATATCGTCGGTGATGCCGTTGACCGCGCTGGCAAGATAGGGTATGGGCCTGCCGGGGTTAACCAGGGTGCTGTACTCGTCGACTATTTCTCCGCCCACAACCTTAACTGCCGATATCTCAACCACCTCGTCCATTTTACATGAGGTCCCAGTGGTCTCCAGGTCAAATACACAGTAATCGACCACGTGTTTATTCAGGCATTTCCCTTTTTTACTCGAAAGCACTGTCTATGTTTCCTTTCCTCTAAAGTCATTCTTAAATTTACCATCTACTTACGGGTTGCACCTGCCGCACGGATCATATCCCATTTTCATAGCCTCTTCCCTTGTACCGCTAAAGAACTCCGTATTCTTTGGTTTCATATCTCCCACGCTGTCGCATTCCGGTTTGTGGAACTTAAGAGAATTGGTATTAAGCACATAGGTAGTACCCTCGGGGATCACGGTCCCTGCCATTTCGTTATCCGGTACTTCCTCGATCTGTCTGCTGGAACCGTCGGAATAATCTATCTCTATGCCCGGCTGTACGTTGTAACAATACTCACAGATACGGAGATCGGAAGAGCTCACGGATCTTGCCTCTATGAGCACTCCCGAGCACAACAGATCATCATCTTTGAAATAAGGGGTCACGCGGTACAAAACGTGATCGGAAGAACTGCGAATGTAATCCGCTACCTCATTTTCCACAGGGAGCATACCATCGATTTTAAAATATCTCGTTCCGGTGATCAGATTCCTCTCATTGTCATTTTGCCCTGTCAGCTGATAACCGATAAGGTGGCAGCGATTATAAAGATACGGGTCCGGAATAATATCATACTTTTGAGTGTGCCAGCCGCTTGGTCTGATATCGCCTATGACGCCCCTTTCCTCTGTGGGCATCAGTTCAAGGCTCAGACAGGCATAGGCTGCGCCGCAACGCCCACGTGTATCAAGCTCCGAATAATGTTCAAAGGGTTCGGATAGCAGGTCCTCTTCTGCGAAGAAAGGCTCGCCGTCATTCACGGTAATATGTGCAATGCCATCATATACCGGAAGTTCGGAAATCGCCTCTTTTGATGCGTTTTCAGAATCATCGGGAACCGCCTCCACCGGTCGCTCTTCAGGTTCCTCGGAAAGCGTCTCTTCCGATTGATCTTCCGAAACGCTGTAGACCGATTCTTCCGTTTTCTCTTCCGGTTCGGCAATTATACTGTCCCGAAAGGTATCATAGTCCGAATCGGAGCAGGCAGTCAGAAGAAATGACAGACATATTATGATTGATCCGATAAGTTTTTTAGTTCTTGTCATCATGAGACCGGTACACCACTTTTATGGAACTATTGCATTTTCCTTACTGACACAATTTGGCCACTATCTGAGAAATAATACTCCCGTCTGCCTTGCCCTTAAGCTCAGGCATTACCGACTTCATGATCGCACCTTTATTCTTGGTGGCTATGACATCAGCAAACTTCTCCTTAATGAATGCCTCTATCTCATCGGCACCCATCATCTTAGGAGCATACTCCTCGAAAACCGCAAGCCTGGCCTTGTATTCCTCCAGAAGCTCTGCTCTTTCGGCAGGGCAGGTATCGATCTGCTCTTTTACACTCTTTACCTCTTTGAGTATTGCCTGATCCACCATTTCCTCGGGAACGTTATCACGGCAGCCATTGTCGATCCCAAGCTTCTTTGCTGCAGAATACAATACCGAAATCGACTCCTTCCTTGCCTTGTCATGAGCCTTCATAGCTTCCATCATGTCTTTCTGTAATTTTTCAAGTTTCATCTCAGTTCCTCCTACTAAATATTTCACTATCTTTTATTTCATTGACTCACATTATTCCAATGCCTTCGAATTAATGGTGACAGGCACACTCTAGTGTGGTTCCGGTATTTCGTCTCATTCATCGATCTGATTCAGTATCTTACTTATACCATCATGAAAAACAAGGTCTGCCTTCCCTTCCATCTTTGTCTTGCTCTTATTGATGATCACCAGATATTTCCCATGATACATATGAGCAAGCTGCGCTGCGGATCCCACTTCCAGGGATGTTCCGCCAATTATGAGCAAATCAGCATATCTTATCAATGCAACAGACTCCTCATAAGCCCTCTGAGGCAAAAACTCACCATACAGCGTCACATCCGGTCTGACCATTTTCCCACATTTAGGGCAATGCGGTATCTCTTCAGTATTGTCAAAAATATAATCCTGACCATAATCCGCATGGCAGCTCACACAATAACTGCGTAGTGCACTCCCATGGATTTCCCACACCTTTTTACTTCCTGCTTTTTGATGCAGCCCATCAATATTCTGGGTTATCACCCCGTCCAGTTTTCCCCTCTGCTCCATCTGAGCTAATTTTCGGTGAGCATCATTCGGCTGTATAGTGCGACAGTCCAGATTCTTTCTAAAATAATCAAAAAAAACCTCAGACTTCTTATCCAGACAATCATAGCTG
>JAFYAD010000054.1 GCA_017540915.1 Lachnospiraceae bacterium | reverse complement strand
GGATGCGGAGTCGAGAGGAGAGATATTGGGCAACATGGATGCTGAGATCGCCGCCAGGGTGACGGAGATCCTATACCCCGGTAAAAATAAAAAATAAGATCGGAGGGATTCTATGACGACAGGTAATATTTCGGTCTTTTCACAGCCTATGGTGAAGAGCGACGTTCAGGCGTCAAAGGCTGAAGGAAAAGAAGATGTTGATCTCACCGGTGTTGATGTTTTTTCCGAATTTATGGACAGAAGCGCCTCTATGCAGGCGCCTGATATAAATGCCGAAAAAAAGGAGACGTCGTCATAGACGAAAAGTTCATCACCGGAAGAGTCATACAATAAACTGCAGTCCGAGACACATTCCAATATCAGACAGAAGGACAGTGCAAAGGATAAAGTTGATACTGCATCACCCGAGAACAAAAAGATTGCCTCGGGCAAAGCGGAAAAGATAAAAGAAGCAATAAAAGACGAATTCAAGGTATCCGATGAGGATATCGAAAAGGTTATGGATCTGCTGGGCTTGACCGACGCGGATCTTTTTGACCAGAATATGCTGGTTCAACTGGTGACGGAACTTTCCGGGGCTGAGAGCGCTGTGGATCTTCTGTCAATGCCGGGTATGAGCGAGCTGTTGGACAATGTTGCCCAGATCAGAAACGAACTGGCTTCGGAGTTTTCCGTGGCACCGGATGAGCTTACCAGTGTGCTGAAGCTTATGGAAGAGCCGGTTGATGCCGAAGCTTTCACTGTTTCACAGGATGCGGGCGTTGAGGAAACAGATCTTGCAGCCGGCGGTTTCGCGGCTGATACCGGGGCAGACATGACGGTTTCTCAGGAAGCTGCAGGGGATGTGACTCAGGTGCCCGACGGTGAGAATCAAAATGTCAGGGTATCGGATCAGGTGGTGACAACCCGGGAAGTTTCTGAAAAGGACACATCAGAGGATCCTGCTTTGCGTTCTTCGGATAAGGTTTCCGATACGGCGGCAGAAGATGATAATGAGGTCCCGGCCAGAGCCGTGGCTGATAATAACAGCTTTGGCCAGGAAGATGAGGGCGAGGCTCTCGGCGGACAGACCGGAAGCTTCCGGAAACAGACTGATACTGAAAACCTTGGGGACAGTGCCGGAAGAGAAGCGGTTCACAACGCAGCGGATACAGGGGTACATTTGAATTCGGATGTGCACGCACAACAGGCGGTTTCCTCAACAGATGATGTCGCAGGTTACATAGATGTGGACAATCTCATTGAACAGTTTGCGACACTTACCAGAAATATGGAAAATGAGCAGACCACGCTGTCTATGAGATTAAATCCGGAAAACTTAGGACAGCTCACTCTCCATGTGACTGAAAAACAGGGAAATCTCACTGCTGAAGTCAGAGTTGAAAATGATCAGGTCAGGGATGCTTTAAACACCCAGATCGCCGAACTCAGGGCGAACCTTGAAAATGCGGGAGTCAAGGTAACTGCCGTGGAAGTCACGGTTGAAACCCACGAGTTTGAAAGCGCTTATGAAAACCAGACGGGAAGCGCCGCAGGCGGCGACCAGAGACAGGGAGACAGACAGGGTGAGGGCGCCGAGGAGGCAATGGAACGTATCACCGGTATCAGAAATATAAATCTAAACAATCCGGAGGAAATAGCCGATAATCTTACTGAGGCAGAGATCGTAAACGCTTCTGTGATGAGAGACAACGGTAACTCGGTAGATTTCAGGGCGTAACCGCATCCACGGTCCTATGCCCCTGAATCTTTGGAATTTATTAATCTTTTTCAGAAAGGAGAATGCCTATGTCATTAATCCAGTCTATCGTGGATGGAAAGTGGGTAGAAAATCAGAATGCCACCTCAGCCACGAAAGAAAAGTCCGGAAATCAGCTTGACAAAGAAGATTTCCTGAACCTGCTGGTAGCGGAAATGCAGTATCAGGATCCGCTTGAACCATCCACAAACACCGACTACGTAGCCCAGCTGGCAACATTTTCACAGGTTGAAGCTTCGGAGAACATGGTACACGCCATGGAGGGCAGCGAGGCCAACGCTCTGGTGGGCAAGGAAGTCATAATGCAGGTGACCAGTTCCACAACGGGAGACACAAACTTCATCTCGGGACCTGTAGACTATGTTCAGAGAGAGGGATCAAATGTTTATCTCTCCATCAACGGTGCGCTGTACGATATAGACGATCTTTATTCGGTCATGGACAGCGATTATATGTCGGCATACAACAATGCTTCGGACTTCGGCAAGATGCTGGATATGCTGCCTAATGCAAAGAGCATAGATTTGTCTTATGCTACCGCGGTTTCGCAGGTGAGAGAGTTCTACGACGGTCTGAGCGACTATGACAAGCAGTATATAGATAACGAACAGCTTGAAAAACTTTCCGAGCTTGAAGCAAGGATCAAAGCACTGCAGGCTCTGGCTGATATGGTGGCTTCATCATCGAAACCGGCTGAGGAGGAGGAAGAGCCTTACGAACCGGTTGAAGAGGTTATCGCAGATGCAGTGGCACAGGAGATCTGATATCTTTTGGGCATGATCTGATCGGAGGTAAACAATATGAGCGAGATAAGATCCGGTTTTACTTCCATAGAGCAGGTGATGAACCGTTTTCCGGACACCGGAAAAAATAAGCGGACTGAGGTTCTGCAACCGGAGAAAAGCTTTTCCGATTTTTTGGGAGAGAGGATCCGGGATAAAGCAGAGGGAGTCAGATTTTCCAAACATGCGGCGTTGAGGTTATCGGACAGGGGGATCGATCTGTCTGAGGAGCAGACTCAAAGGCTCAACGAGGGTGTCAGGAACGCAAAGGAAAAGGGAATACAGGAATCACTGGTTCTAATGGATTCTTTGGCATTTATAGTTAACACTGACAATCAGACGGTGATAACTGCCATGGACAGAAAAGATACTTCGGTTTTTACAAATATTGATGGCGCGGTTATAGTATAGCCGGACCTGGATGGGGGCTAGCGCTTCTGAACGACAGACGAAGCGGCGCGCCAAGATCGACAGGAGGACAAACATTATGATGAGATCACTCTACTCTGCTGTGGCTGGTCTTAAGACACATCAGACAAAGATGGACGTTATCGGTAATAACATAGCAAACGTTAATACTGTTGCTTTTAAATCAAGCTCTGTTACATTTTCTACGATAATGTACCAGACTCTTTCAAATGCATCGGGTGCAAACGCATCCACGGGTACAGGCGGTATTAACGCCAAGCAGATAGGTCTTGGTGTTTCAATGGCATCTACGGCTGCGTCCATTACAAAGGCAGGCGCTGCGGAGACCACAGGTAACGCATTTGACTTAAAGATCACAGACAATTCATCATCAAGCTTTTTCGTAGTATACAACGGTTCGGAGAATGTTTTCACAAAAGCAGGTTCTTTCTATGTGGACGGTACCGGAAACTTATGTATGACATCCACAGGATACACAGTGATGGGATGGCAGGTTGACGGTGAGGGAAACATCAGAAAAGATACTGTTTCCCCGCTTAAGATCATGTCTGCGGAAAATCAGACATCATCTCCGGAGACTACCACCAAGGCAATGTGTACGGGAGTTATAGACAATAACTCGGCTACAATGTCATCTGATTCGGGTTATTCCATGAATCTCACGATCTACGACAGGCTGGGATATCCGTACACTGCGCGTTTTGCCATAAAGGCGGAGGATATTTCAAACGGTGAGTATACTGTAAACCTTACCGACATACTGGATGCGGAAGGAAAGTCCATCCTGAATTCGGATGTGTCACTGTCTGATCTTTTCAGCACAGGCGGTTCAGAGGTTCAGGGCAGCGGTATTGACATCACCGACAATTACAACTTCAACACCGGAAAGAGCAAATCGAACATTCAGGATGTAGTAAATAAAGTTGCAAAAGACAACGCGGATACGGCAAGCGATACTACGACAGGTCGTCTGTATACTTATTATCTCGATGCCGAGGATGTTAACGAACAGCTCAATCTCACCGGCAGCGGAGCTCTCCCCGCCGGTTACAGGATAAGGCTCCAGTCTCCCTACAATGAGATAAATCAGGCAATGGCTGCATTGACAGATGAGTCCAGCGGTTATGGTTCATTTTATGTGATCAAGGGAAACGATACCGTGGTAGCTCAGGGCAAGTATTCCGATACCAACGGATGGGAGATAACCGAAGGAACCGTAAAAGACGGAACATTCACTCCCGCAGATACACAGACGGACAAATACAGTCTCACAAAGACAGTTACAGTCAATGATTTTCTGGCGCTTGGTTCAAAAGTGACTGCTACAAACGGTACCAGCACCTATACTGGATATTGCTTTACCGGTGCGGCTCTTACAAAACTGAAAGAGGAATTGGGACTTACCGATGCGGACGAGGGATTTGATTCCGATGACAATGAGTACTATTATTTCCCGGATTTCCCCAGCTCAGGTACGCTGAGCCTTACATCCAATGAAAATATTGTGATAACAACTCCGTCTTCGTATCTGCCTGTCGGCGGCAGCAATACCACTGTTGATCTGACAGATGCCGATTATGCGGATGATTCGGGTGTGCCGTATTACACCTACGGTATTGAAAAGATATTGGGAGATTACTCTTATACGCAGGTAAACGGATCAACACTGGCTGATGAGACAGAAGCCGATCCCCTGTTCACAGAGGAACTTCCGGCCGATGCCCTGGTAAAGTACTCCATGTTCAATTCCAGCTGGAGAATAGAGACTCCGAGATCTGACGGATACTCTCTTAAGTTTGATACTACTACCGGTACTTTGTCTTATATCGGAAATGCCGGCAATAAGAGTGCTTCATTGGATCTTTCTTCTCTGACAGCGGCAGGGTATGATGCCTTCGATAATATTGAGGTGGATTTCTCAAATCTGCTCAATTACAATAACAACGGTTCTTCTACAGCAGCGATCTCGGGCGGTGACGCCGACGGAGACGGAAAAGGAAAGAAACTCGGAGCGTTGACCGGACTTTCCGTTGATACTGCGGGCAAGATCTACGGATCTTATGATAACGGTAATACCATATTGCTGGGACAGATTGCGGTTGCACAGTTTGCCAACGCCGCAGGTCTTGAGGCGACAGGAGACAACTGCTACAAGACAACTCTTAACTCCGGCGACTTCGATGGTATCGGCGTGGAGATATCGGCAGACGGTTCATCTATCAGTACCGGCGAACTTGAGATGTCAAACGTTGATCTGGCCAGCGAGTTTACCTCCATGATCACCACACAGCGTGGTTTCCAGGCAAACTCCAGGGTTATCACCACATCGGATTCAATGCTTGAAGAGCTCATAAGTCTTAAGAGATAATAGTGAAGGGATCCTGATTGTATATTTTCTGATACATTACACCATATATTGTGTTATCATAACAGCCACATTGCTAAAAATTGTGGCTGTTTTTTCACTTTTTAAATAAAATAAGTAGACAAAACATTGCAAGTTTAGTAAACTATTCATATCTGAAACTGGGCTCAGTGTGCTTTGCGTGCAAGCAAGGTTTCTTTCTGAAGCCGTTTTTCAGTCAAAAGTGTTTTCATAAAGGAGTGTGGAACGTTTTGGATATAGCAACTCTCATTGGTACAGTCTTAGGCGTTGTCATGATCGTATTCGGCATCGTCTCCGGTAACGGAGGATTCTCATTATTGCCGAACTTCGTTGACGTGCCTTCTGTCATCATCACCATTGGCGGCTCCCTTGCAGGTCTTATTGCTGCCAATAAAATGCCTGATGTTATCGCAGGCTTCAAATCCATAGGTAAATCCTTCAATGAACCCGGATTTAATGCCGCAGAGCTTATCAGCAATATCATAAATCTTTCCAATGTGGCCAGAAAAGAGGGATTGCTGGCTCTGGAGGAGACGGCATCCAATATGGAGGATCCCTTCCTCAAAAAGGGTCTCATGCTGGTAGTGGACGGTACGGAGCCCGAGCTGGTAAGACAGATCCTTGAAGTTGATATG
>JAFYAD010000053.1 GCA_017540915.1 Lachnospiraceae bacterium | reverse complement strand
TTTGATTATTGTAAAAAACTGTCTGTTATCACAGTCGGGGCTGAGCATATAAAGAACCTGGGTGAAGCAGCATTCAGAGACTGTAAAGCGCTTACGGATGTGGAATGGTTTGGAAATGCCGATATCACGGCGGTTCCCGACAGAGTATTCTACGAATGCGAGAATTTACGCAGCCTGACCATTCCGGCCGGTGCCGAGTCAATAGGTAATTATGCTTTTTATCATTGTTATGCCCTCAGTGAGGTTAAGGGTCTGTCTGCTTCAAATGTTACTGTTATTGACACTTATGCCTTTGATCATTGCTATGCCATTAAGGAACTGTCCCTACCTGCAGGATTGACCACTCTTGGTGAGTATGGAGTTTTCAGACTTACCGGTCTGTCCCATATGGTGCTCCCTTCCGGTATCACCCAGATAAACAGGGATTGTTTTTCATATTGCTACGGGTTAAGGTCTGTGAGCTTTTCCGCCAATGTAACTAAGATACAAAGGGATGCATTTACAGACTGTCCCAAGCTCAAGTATGTCTATTATGGAGGTACTTTGGCAGACAGGAATGCCATGACAATAAATGATGCAGCCATAACGGAAGTTGAATGGATCTATGGCGGCAGTGATACGGACAATTATGAAGGTGATTTTGTTTATACCCTCTCAGGTACCGGACTTCTGACGATCATCGATTACACGGGAACAGACGGCAATGTAGTGATACCGGAGTATCTTGCGGGTAAAAAGGTATATGAGATAAAGGATGGTATATTTGACGGAAATGAAAAAATTGTGAGCGTTGAGTTTGAGGCTAAACCCGGTAAGGGCAATCTTCCCACCTTTAAGAATTGTCCGAATCTGAAGGTCATAAAGGTAAATAGTGAATGGGCAAACGGTCAATTCTGGCCGGATAAGGCGTTTTACAACTGCAGGTCACTTAATTATGCCGATCTGGGAGGAAGCATCCCTGGAAATTATTGTTTTGAGGGCTGTGTCAAGCTGCAGTATGTTACTATGGATGACTCGGCGATGGAAATCGGATCCGGAGCCTTTAAGGGCTGCGTAAGTCTGGAAAGCATAAAATTGCCTGCGGGGCTTCTTGACAGTCTTGGCTATGGTCTCTTTGAAGACTGTGCGGCACTTGAAACCGTAAGGGTCCCCGCCGGCGTAGGTAATCTGGGGAAAAATGTCTTTAAAAATTGTGGAAGTTTAAGGAGCGTTATCCTGCCTTTTGTCTACAGCATAGGAGACAATGCATTTGCAGGCTGTGACAATCTGGAAACAGTATGTACTAGCATGACCGGTGCGCAGTGGGAGCAGTATGCCAAAGTTTCCGCAGTGGGCAATTCCTCTTTTGTCGCAGCGAATATGATATATGAATATGACGGTCCTGAATTGTTAGCCTTTGACGAGGAAACTTATGTGTTGGTACAGGGGCAGGAAAACGTGTCGGAACGTATCAATGTATACCCTGCAAATGCAGACCTTTCAGCCATGGCCTATACTCTTGACAGCGATATAATAGAAGTTCAAAAGGATGAAACGGATCCTGCGAAATTTGCCATCAAGGCAAAGGCTCCCGGATTTACAAGGATCACAGCGGTATGCGGAGCGGCCAGATCCATAGCCAATGTTTATGTGATCTATCCCAAGCCTGTGCCGGTAGTGGACGGATCATTCATAAACGGATTGGTCCCCGGAGCTTTATATAAACTGGATAATGAAGAAGGCAAATGGAGATATAAGACGGCGGATCCCGATGGACGTATTGAGATAGTAGGCTGGTATGAATCATTTAAACAGTTTACGCTGAGTCTTGCTTATGATTCAACCCACACAATACAACGGGTCTTTGACGACAATGAAAAATGTAATTCCCAGGCCGTTAATTTTTATATAGGGAAAAGGCCTGCGGATCCGGCGGTACCAGAACTTGTGGAAAAGACTGACAGCAGCCTTAAGGTTAAAAAGACGGAAGGTTATGAGTACACCATCGACAGAGGACTCACTGTCAATGAGACGGGAGAGTTTTCGGATCTGGCGGCGGGCACTGCTTATTCGGTGGGCTGCCGCATAAAGAAGAACGGTGAATATGAGGCAAGCGGCTGGGCTTATGCCAACTTTTCAACTGAAGGAAAGAAGCCTCCCAGATCCTCAAGCTCGAAGAGCTCATCCAGCTCATCTGAAGCGACGGAGCCCTCAGATCCGGACAGATCATCGAGCTCTTCAAAGCCCCATGACTCTTCGTCCTATGTTCCCGCCGTTTCATCTTTCTGGAATGTGAAGACTGCGGAGGGTAATACCGTTACTTTCACGCCCGGGAGTGAGTTTAAAGATGAAAAGGGTAATCCCCTTATCTTTGAAGTTAAGACTCTGATCAGTGTTCCCTATACCGGTAAAAAGCATGTGGGTAAAAATGATCCTGCCAGGAAAAATACTTCAAATGATGTGGAAGTGACTCTGGAATCCCCGGTTACGGAATATGCCGATGTGAGCCTTAAGTTTAAGAATAATACGATAGTGCCCGTAAAGAGCGGAAAGGACCCTCAGTTTATCATTTCACTCAAGGCAAAGAAGACTGCCAGCCCTGAGCAGAAGGCATTGGTAAAGACTATGGCTAAGGAACTTAAGAAAAAGCCGGTTTACTTTATCATCGCTCCGGCCGACCTCACCGGCGCATCCATTAATGAGATAAAGCTTAACGGTAAGAAGGATAAGGTGTCAAAGGCCATCGTGGCCATAGACGGAAATACCTTTAAGTTAAAGGCCGGAAAAGACTTTGACTATAAGATAGAAGAAGGCAAGGTGACCCTTACAGGCAAGACTAATTTCAAAGGAAGTATTGATAAAGCGTTGTAGTTTATTTATGGGGACGGTTCTTTAAAGGAGCCGTCCCCTGATTTAAATGCGCGAAATTTGACATTTATGCGCCAAATGTAGTATCATTACCCGGAGTGTGCACAAGAGATAGTTGCATGATGAATGTAAGATAAATCGTTGATCATATACAGGTAAGTACAGATGGCTACATCAAGATCAAACAGATCTGCGGGAAGGTCCGCGGGATCGAGAGGCAAAAAACGCAGACATAAGAAACTGAAGATATTTCTTCTCGTTGCTGAATTCATAGTTCTCCTTATCATGCTGGGAGTTGCCTTTGTTTTCATAAAGGGAGATAAGATCCAAAAAGACGAGACCATAGGTCATACCGATGCGGCGCTCAGCATTAATGATGAACTGAGCGAGATGGAGCAGGTTGCCTCAGAGCAGGGCGGAGACTGGAATATGTCCGGTTATACTACCATTGCTCTTTTTGGAGTGGATTCCAGAAATAAGACACTGGGCAAAGGCAACAGGACGGATACCATCATGATCGCCGGCCTTAATGAGGCCACAGGCGAGATAAAGCTCTGTTCATATTTCAGGGATACCTATTGCAATGTAGGTAATGACACCTATAACAAGGCAAATATGGCCTATTCAAGAGGCGGCCCCGAGCAGGCCATACAGATGCTCAATACCTGTCTGGATCTGGATATCAGGGATTATATTACTGTGGATTTTTATGCTCTCATAGATCTTATAGATCTTTTCGGCGGAGTGGAGATAGATGTAAAGGAAGCCGAGATAGAGCATCTGAATAATTATCAGATCTCCATGGTGGGTAAGGAAGACGGTCTTAACGCTTTCGGAGAGCAGGCCTACACAGCCACTCCCGGCGTGGATTATACTCCTGTCACCACCCCCGGACTTCAGAATCTCAACGGACTTCAGGCTACGGCATACTGTCGTATCAGATATGTAGGTAACGACTTTGAGAGAGCCGAAAGACAGAGGACCGTTCTTTTGAAACTGTCGGAAAAGGCGTCCAAGGCTTCCGTGACTCAGCTGAATTCCGCCATTGATACGCTCTTCCCCAAGATCCTCACATCCTTCTCATCCTCGGATCTGGTGGCCTATGCTTCAAAGGCCTCGACCTACAAGGTGACCTCGGGTGACGGTTTTCCCTTTAACCGCGTGACCGGTACCATGGGTAAGGCCGGCAGCTGTGTGGTGGCTGAAAATTTTGCCGAGGATGTAAAAACACTGCATACATTCATGTATGGAGAGGATTCATATACACCTACCGCAAGGGTCATGGAGATAAGTGATAAAGTGGCCGTGGATAAGGCAAAGTATTTAGGTAATAAGTGATGGCTCAGATAAGGATTGATGTAATAATTCCCACTTATAAGCCCGATAAGAAGTTGTTGGATCTCATAGCGGCTTTACAGAAACAGACTGTAAAGCCGGCAGGCATCATTCTCGTAAATACCGAGGAGAAGTATCTTAATTCTCTTTTCTACGGCACCGATTATCTGAAAAAATATCCCCAGATACGTATCAAGAATATTTCAAAAAGGGAATTCAATCATGGAAAGACCAGGAATCAGGGGGCAAAGCGCTCTGACGCCGAGATCATGGTCTTTATGACTCAGGATGCCATGCCGGCAGATGAACACACCATCGAAGAACTTATCCGCCCCATGACTGACAAGGAAGTGATAGTGTCCTACGCCCGCCAGATCGCGTACCCTGACGCCAATCCCATAGAGACTTTTTCCAGACAGTTTAATTATCCCGATAAGCCCATGGTCAAGAGTGAGGAGGATCTTCCCGAGCTTGGAGTGAAGACTTACTTTTGTTCAAATGTCTGTGCCGCCTATAAGAAATATGCCTTCGATGA
>JAFYAD010000052.1 GCA_017540915.1 Lachnospiraceae bacterium | reverse complement strand
GATATCCAGCCGTAAAACAGCGCCTGTCCGTCAGCAACGTCACTGATGTATGACTTTTTCAGTATGATCTCATCTCCGTCTGCATAACCCAAAATCGAATCATCCCGGTAAAAAGACAGGGGATGGACTATCATGACGATGGAGAAAAAGCTTCCGCGGACAGCCGCGAGGGAGCGTTTTTTCCTTCGGCAGAGGCAGTCAGAAAATATATCCGGGAAGGCTTCGGATCTCAGGCGGGATCGTCTGATATCACGAAAATGCCGGATGCCGTTCTCGCTCCGGAAAAAACGAGCCTGAGTGAGAACGGGGCATACATACTGAAGGAATACCTTGACAGGTACAGACCGGTATTTGCCGATGACCTGTCGGAAATGCTGTTCTATAAGCTTGCTGCGACGGATACGGACAGACTCATAAGCATCAGGGACTGTGGCAAACAGACCGCAAACCGCATAAAAAAGCTGTTGCCGGATTATAAGAGCTTTTCGCAGTTCACCGGGATCCTGAAATCAAAGGATGTCACCTATACCCGGATGAGCAGGGTGCTGATAAATATTCTGCTGGATATCAGGCAGATTCCCGTGGAGCTGCCGTATATGTATGTTATGGCATGCAGGAGCGACAAAAGATATATCATATCGGATATTAAATCGAGGCTGTACTGTCCGCTTATGGTGACGGGAAGGGATGCGGACAGCATTGCAAACGAAGCATACATTTATCACAGGACGGATATCATGGCTCATGACATACATGCCTTTCTTTCAAAAAAGGAGGGCGGGGAGTCACCACCCGGTATGTTCAGGGACTATATTTTTTTCCATGAAACCTGAACGCCGATTTCGGGGTATACCATAATGAAGACCCGGAGCCTTGCGCCACAGTGGCTGCAGGCATCTGTAATATCACACGGTGTATATTCACCGGACAGTTAAAGGAGGGAATATGGCAGACTATATCATTGATTCCGGAAAGATCAGGGAAATGTACGATAAGCTGACAGACATTTCGTCGCGTGTCAGATTTATAGCTGATATGAAAAAATACCAGATTGCGCGTGATGAAAAAAATAAGCCTGTCTCAGAAGAAGAAAAGAAAATGATCGAAAGTATAGAGGCGGAATTTCTTGACAGATATGTCACTAACGGCACATTTGACACCAGACGGAAGGTGTTTGAGACTGTCGGTCTTATGAAGGCTGAAAACAGCTATAATTGCTACCGTGAGTATGAAGGCCGGTTAAACGGATTTTCAAAAAATGATCCGCTCCGCGAAAAAAAGGCAAGATGGCAGCTGGATCAGACCTCTGCGGGAATTGAAAACCGGATCCTTAACGATATGACATGTAATATAAAATCCTGCTGTGACAAGAACGCCGGAGTCAGGAAACAGACATATGCTGCCCTGAATATCAACGGCAATACCACAATGCAGGATCTTGTCCGTAAATGCGGAGTCAGGAAGGAGGATATCTCTGCTTTTCTGAAGGAGAAGGGCATTTCCGGGGATACCACTGTCACCGCCTACTACAGACAGAAATATCCCGATATCCGGACAGAGCAGTTAGGTGACAGGATCGAGGAAGATGTTCTGAATACGATCACTGAGAGATGGGGCGCGAATGTTACGTCGGATCATCTGGCTTCCAAAAAGCTTTCATCCGGACAGATGAAAAAGCTGAAAAAGATTGCTTCGGATAACGCCCTGCCGGCTTCATTCCAGGATATAAATGATTGGGTTAAAGACTATGGGAAAAGACTTTTTCGTGAAGATAAGGATAATGTGCTGAATGAGCTGGAGAGCACATTCATCGAGAGATACACAGAGGGAAAAAAGATCTTCTCTGAGGATATGTACCGTCAAAATGAAGAGTACAGGAAGATATACAATGAGCTGTCCACTCCCGAGGAAAAGCTCAGGTTTGTTCTGGATCTCACAGTATATACTATCGGCAGAAATGTAACATACGGCAGCGAGTTGAAATTCGGAGGCCTTGCGAATGAATTGCTGAATGACATTGTAGACAGATATATTACGAGAGGGACGTCGGAGACAAGCAACAGAGTGTTTAAATGTCTGGGAGGTCTGGCTGCGGAGCATCTTCTGGCACTCAGGGTTGAAGACGAAAAGCTGAGAGAAGAATTCAGCTCTGAAGGTAAGCTTGGAAAGAAAAAAGCAGCTAATCTTTCAAAATGCACGATGAGCGGAGATTATGTTTTCCAGATCCGAAAGTTCTTAAATACCTGTACGCAGGCTTTGGTCAACAGTAAAAGTACGGCGAAGGCAAAGATTTTATCGGAAAACGGGATCGATAAGGATACGACTCTTTATGAATACGCAGTGAAGATAGCTGTCCGGCCTGAACAGATATCTCAGTACATGAAAGAACGTAATGCCGAACCGGATGCAAAGATGAAGGATGTTATCAAAGCTGCGAACCCGGGTTACAATGATGCTATGGCATTGATGACATTGAAGGATGAGTTTGTAAATGACTATTCCAATCATATTCAGGCGGAAGCGGCCCAGGCTGTCCTTGACAGCGCCGGTCTGGATGAGAAAAAGCTCAGTCACTATTATGAGATGTCTGAAAACGTTTCCGGTGAGATAAGCACAAGTGGGATAGATGACTGGCTTGATAAAGAAGCCCCGAAGAGGATGGATGAGATCGCCGCAACAGCAGGCCGTTTTGCCATCAATGCCTTCAAGCGCAGATATGATAAAAAAACAGGTTTTGAACGCTATATCAGGCTGCACACCGGAAACGACATTGTCGCATCCGACAGCGAAAAAAGGGTGGATTGTCTTGCTAAAGCGGTGATGGCATCCATTTTGAAAAAATGCGGCAGTGAGTTCGATATCAAACGGATCCGCTCCCTTGCGGAAACGCTGAAGAAGGACGCTGCATTTATCAAAAAGGTTAAGGATACGGAGGCTGTTACAAGGGCACTCACCGATCCCGACAGTATTGAGGAGTTTAAGGTAGCTCTGTATTCCGCACCGTTTAAGACAATGGACGGTTCGGATGAAAAATACATAGAGCATATGAATACCCTGTTTGAGGGCATGCTGCCTTCAAAGGGGCGGAGCGACAAATATAAGGCACTGTATGATGCAGTCAGAAGGATCAGTGAGCTTAAGGGTGCATATGATGAGTCTCTTCCTGCCGACAGAGCGGCGCGCAGCGCTCTGATAAGGGAGTTGAATATCAATCTCTATTATGCGGCAGAGGAATATATCAGAGATAAGGAAAAGGTCAGAACGACTACTAACGGACAGAAGAGGTTCAGTGATGCCCTGGATGCTGTAAGCATCATGGCGTCGTTTGCGCCGGGCATAAAAAAATACGCGCAGAAGACCTTTGACAGGATCAATAGCAAGAGAAGTGCGGCAGAGGGAAGCGAAAAGTATGTTTCCATCCGGAAATACAAGGTGGAGGTCAGAAAATATGAGGAGGCCAACGTACCGCAGGAAAGAGCCGCGGAGAAGAATGCTCCTGAAATAAAGGAAAACCCGGAAGACAAGGTAAAGCCGGAGGAAAAAGTAAATCAGGAAAATAAGATAAAGCCGGAGGTTAAGGAGAATCCGAAGGAAAAGGCGGGCACGGCGGCAAATAAGCTCCCGGATTATCTGAGGAAAACGGATGCGGCGCTTGCCCGTCTTAAGGAGGGAAAATACGAGAACGATCCGGATCATAGAATATTCCTTTCAGATGCGATATACGCATTTGTGGGGCAGATGGTTCGTGCTACGGGAGGCG
>JAFYAD010000005.1 GCA_017540915.1 Lachnospiraceae bacterium | reverse complement strand
GCCTGTGAATCCGCCACCCTTTACAGTGATGACTGCGTCATACTTATCAACTGTTTCGGTAGCTACGAGAGGCTGACGAACGATAACCTTTAAGGTCTCAAGACCGAAGTAATCGTCGATGTCTCTTTTATTTACAGTGATCTTTCCATTGCCGGGGGTAAGATAAACCCTGGCGATAGAGCTCTTTCTTCTGCCTGTTCCATAATATTTTGAAGATGCCATTATCTTTTCCTCCTATTAAAATGTGAGTGCTTCCGGCTTCTGAGCTGCCTGCTTGTGATCAGGTCCTACATAAACAAAGAGCTTCTTGTACATCTCTCTGCCAAGAGGTCCCTTGGGAAGCATACCCTTTACCGCATGCTCGATAACACGATCCGGATGTCTCTGTAACATCTCGCGGAGTGTTGCCTCTTTCATGCCGCCTACATAATCTGAGTGATGATAATAGATCTTCTGATCAAGTTTCTTGCCGGTGACAACGATCTTCTCGGCATTTACTACGATCACATAATCACCGCAGTCGATGTGCGGTGTAAAAATCGGTTTATTCTTTCCTCTGAGAACCTTTGCAACCTCTGAACATAAACGGCCTAAGGTCATCCCGGTTGCGTCTACTACATACCATTTTCTGTCGATGGTAGCAGGGCTTGCCATAAATGTATTCATATCAAATCCTCCGTTACAATAAGACCGTCTGCGGCAATGTCCGAAACCGCCGGGTCTGTCCGCACCGATAATGCCGGGGCTAATGGCATATCAGCACATTTGATCGTGTAACTGCATGGGGTGAGAAGTCCCATATCCGCAGTCAGCTTTGAGAGTTTATCACCTTTTCGGGTGTTTGTCAACTGTTTTATAAAAAATTCTCCATCACTGAGCCGTCATCTCTCCGACAGCCTTCGCCGCACCCTTGAGTTTGTCCAAAAGCGCGAAAATATCAAAACCTCTGAAGAGTTGTACCAAGGGATCCGCGTCGACATGCTGTGACAGGAATTCCGTGTAAAGCCCCATGTTTTCCAGCAATGCTGCAAAATACAGTATCACCATGACTATGGTGTATCCCAGCAGCAGTCCCACTATGGTACCTCCTGTTTTATTGATACTGCGCAGGATCGGTATCTTGTCAATAAGTTTTAACGAAGTGCCAATTGCAGACAGGATCAGGTAAAACGCCACGATACCCACCAGGAAAGCTATGGCAGAGTATTTATGGCTCACTACAAGATATATTAATATAAGCTTTGTGCCTACAAACGAGAGCACTATCACTATAAAAGACCACAGCACTGCCGCAAGTCCCTTACTCCAGCCCCGGGCTGCAGCTATCACGACAACCAGCACCATGATAAGACCCACATACATATCGGCAAATGTTGATAACCCGCTTGACATTAATCCTGTACTTTCCATCTCAACCTTACCTCCTGTGTTTCTTTTGGTAAAACAAACGAATACCTGAACCAGGTTTTGCCCGGCAGCACCATGTAGATCCTGTCCTTTGCATCCGCGCTAAACTTGAGTTTGCCGGAGATGCTGTAAATATCCACATGATCCTCATCCACCACCGCCAGTTCATTGGTAGACAAAAGCCTGATATCGCAGTCATCGAAATCACTGTTGAGTTCCATCACCCTGCTCTTTTGCGGTGAATAGACCTCAACCCTGTCATCGTAGGATATTCCGAAATATTCATTATTATAAAAAATGGCAACGGGCTTATCCAAAAGCTTTATGCGGTTCTGCTCCACCGGTTTTTTTGAACCGGAAAAGATCAGCACCTCTTCCGGTGAAAACGCCACCAGGAAATCCCCTGCCATAAACTTTATGCGCGGTATCACGTAACCCGTGAAGGTATACGATGCCACAATATTATCAATCTCGCTCTGACCAACCGAACCGAAATTATAGAATGTAATGATAGTCTTCTGGGTAGCCTCATTGATGTTCAATATGGATACCGCCAAAAGCTCACCGTTCTCCGAAATGCTGATATCAAGCGGAAATCCCGAATTCTCCATATGGAGCTCACCTGCTGCCAGCTGCTTTCCGGTGCTGTTATACAGCTGTATGCAGCTGGTACCGTTCTCTTCCAGCAGCACCGCTGCAGTGCCGTTGGAAGCCACGGTTGCCCGCAGTAACGGAACCGTCGTCGTGACAGCTGCGGTCTGTGCCACGGTACTCATGATGTAAAACTCCTTGCCGCCTTCCTCGTATATCACCGCATAACTGTCGCTTACGCAAACATTGGGATTTTCCATCTCATAGGTCTGGTTCCACAGCATAATACCGGCTTTGTCCGTGTACATTGCTCCGTCGTAATTGTATTTTAACAGGCCGTCCGCAAAACATACATAGGACGAACCGTCCGCATCAAGCCTTTCCCCGCTTTTCATCACGTCATACTCGGTGTATTCCATGGTAAAAACATAGGTTGCGAAAGCACCTCCGGCTATCAGCACTATCAGTACAAGAGCTATAACAACTGCGCGAACCCGGCGTCTGTGTTTTTTTATTCTGCTGATATATTCCTCATCCGGTTTTACGGTATGGAGCTTTCTGTCCTGCTCCTCTGACGCCATCTCACAGCTCCCTTCTGCCTTCAAGTGCCCGGGACAGGGTGACCTCATCAATGTTCTCAAGGTCTCCGCCCACCGGCACACCGTTTGCTATTCTGGTGACTTTAATACCCGCCGGCTTTATAAGTTTGCTGATGTACATGGCAGTAGTCTCGCCCTCAAGACTGGAACCCGTGGCTATAATAACTTCCTCCACATCTCCCTGGAGCCTTTCTATAAGCTCCTTAAGCCTTATATCTGCCGGTCCCACCCCGTTTGTGGGTGATATGGCGCCGCCCAGCACATGATAAACTCCCTCGAAGCGGCCGGTCTTCTCGTATGCAGCCAGATCCCTCGTGGATTCCACCACCATTATAAGATCCTTGCGGCGCTTGGGGTTTTTACAGATAGGGCACATTTCGTCATCGGTGAGTGTGTAGCAGCAACTGCACAGGCGCACGTTTTTGCGCGCTCCGGTGATAGCTTCCGCAAACTCCTCAACATCCTTTTGGGGCATATTCAAAATATGAAAAGCCAGACGCTGTGCGGATTTGCGCCCCACTCCGGGCAATCCTGCCAAATGTTCTATCAGCTTGTTGATCTGATTACTGTAATATTCCATTAAAAGGGAAGTCCTCCCAATCCGCCGAGTCCCATGCTGCTCAGTCCGCCGGCCATGCCGCCGGTAAGCTCCTCGGATGCTGTATCAACACCGTTTAAGGCGTTATTGACAGCTACGAGGATCAGATCCTCCAATGTTTCAACATCATCCGGATCTACTGCCTCCGGATCGATCTTTATGGACTTTAACTCCTTGGAGCCTGATACCACAGCCTCTACAACACCGCCGCCGGCGCTGCCTGTGATCTCCATCTCGGCAAGTTTTGCCTGAGCCTCCTCCAGCTGCTTTTGCATTCTCTGTGCCTGTTTTAACATATTGTTCATGTTGCCGGGCATTCCACCCTGAAATCCGCCTCTTCTGGCCATTTTTGTGTTCCTCCGTTTGTATTTTTGTGCACAACGCGCTGTCTGATATACGCTCTCCTGTGCCTGTTTTAGTCCCTTCGTCTTTCCCGCGGAAAGCCCTTTAAGTATCTGAGATCTCTATCTTCATCCCGTTGATGCCCTTTTCGAGGAAGCTTACGCTGTCCATCTGGTCGCGGATGTTATCCGGCTGGGTATCCTCGGTGCAGATCTTTATCTTTATGTCTTTTTGAAGTGCACTGCAAATGGTGTTGCTGACCTGGTCGTACAGGCTCTGATCCTGCATCAGGCTCTGTCCCAGCGGGCTTGTGCAGACTATCACGAAGGTGTCATCCGCTGTGGTCTTGACCTTGGAGTCCTTGAGGGCTATGCCTATCATACCGGTGAATGTTTTCTGGATGTCCCGCCATTCGCTCACTGCCTTTTTGATATCCTCGCTCATGGCAGGGGGATATGAAAGCTTCTTTTCCACAGGTCTCTGCCTTGGTGTGGAATCGGATGATCCCTCCGATACTGAGACGGTGAAACTGCCGTTCTCTATCTTTTCCTCCATGTCAAAGATGCGCTGATTCAGGGCGGAAATATCATTATCCATCTGCGGTGTGCACAGACGTATGAGGGCGATCTCTATCAGAACCCTTTTATTCGCCTCCCTCTTTATCCTGTTGGCAAGCTCGCAAAAAATCTGAATATACCTTATCAGCGTCTCCTGATCTGTCTCGGCAGCCTCTGTTTTCAGGGCTTCGAGGTTTTCGGTTGACATGTCGATGAGATCTTCCATGTTCTCATTGGTCTTGATGAGCAGAAGATTTCTCAGATACCAGGAAAAATCCTCCACAAAATATACCATGTCCCGCCCCAAAGATATCAGCTCATCCAGCTTGTAGACAGCATCCGAGATATTTTTCTTCATGACGGCGCGTAAGATTCCGGAATAGACCTCCGTGTCTACGGCACCCAGCACCTCCAGGGTCATGTCGTATGTCAGCCTGTCCCCCAGGTGGAAGGCAATGCACTGATCTAGTAGTGACAGAGCATCTCGCATGGATCCGTCCGCGCATTTTGCGACGTAAGCCAGAGCCTTATCTTCTACTTCCTGTCCCTCCGCATCCACAACCTCTCTCAGACGGGCAGCTATTGTCTTCTTATCTATACGCCTGAAATCATAGCGCTGGCATCTGGACAGTATGGTGGTGAGCAAAGTCTGGGGATCCGTGGTGGCCAATATGAATATAACATATGCCGGCGGTTCCTCAAGGGTTTTGAGTAGCGCGTTCGAAGCCTGCTCCGTCAGCATGTGAACCTCGTCTATAATGTAAACCTTGTATTTGCCGGAGACGGGAGGATAGGCAACCTCTTCGATGACATTCCTGATATCCTCTATCTTACGGTTTGATGCGGCATCCATTTCCACCACATTGATGGCGCTGCCGTTTGCGATGGCACGGCATGTCTCGCATTCACCGCAGGGGCTTCCGTCAACCGGGCTTTCACAGTTTACCGCCTTTGCGAAAATCTTCGCTATGGTGGTCTTACCCGTACCTCTGGTGCCGCAGAAAAGATAAGCATGTCCCATACGCCCGGCTTTTATCTGGTTTTTAAGAGTTGTGACTATGTGATCCTGACCTTTCACATCCTCAAATCTGGAAGGTCTGAACTTTCTGTATAAAGCGGTATAAGACATTTTCTACTCCTGTATTATCAGTCACCAAAGCTGATGCCCATGTACTTGGCATCCTGGATGATCTGTGACTTTGGATCGACGCTCTTGAGCTTTCCTGCGACGTTCTCCAAAGGAACTCTCTTTATCTTGCCGTTGACTATGGCTATCATGCAGCCGTAATCAGAATCCATTATGGCTTTTGCACCCTCAGCACCCAGTCTGGTACACAGAACCCTGTCGTGTGCGCAGGGGCTTCCGCCTCTCTGGGTATGTCCGGGCACTGTCACCCTGACTTCTATGCCTGTCTTTTTGCGGATCATATCGGCTATCTCGTATGAAACTGACGGATATATGGTCTCTTCCAGCTTCTTTTTGTACTGCTTTTTGGAAAGAGCGGCGTCCTCCTTGGAGATGGCGCCCTCCGCCACAGCCAGTATGGTGAAGCCCTTACCGGCCTGTGTTCTCTTATCGATAGCGGCTATGATGCTGTTGATATCGTAAGGTATCTCCGGCAGCAGTATGATATCCGCGCCGCTGGCCATGCCTGCATACAATGTGAGCCAGCCAACCTTATGTCCCATAACCTCCACTATGAAAACACGGTTGTGGGATGCCGCAGTGGTATGAATGCAGTCGATGC
>JAFYAD010000004.1 GCA_017540915.1 Lachnospiraceae bacterium | reverse complement strand
TGGCGTGAGAAGGGCTGGTACATGTTTTCCATGAATTCCGGACTCATACCGATACCTGTATCTGCCACTGTATAAGTCAGCCTTATGTGATCCGGCATATCACTCTTATCCTCGCGAAGATCGACACTTACACTGCCTCCGGGTTCCGTATATTTTATTGCATTGGAGAGGATGTTTATATAGATCTGATTCAGACGAAGCTGATCTGTATACAGATACTCCTTTTCCATCCGGTTGATGTGAAAACTGAATTCAATGTTCTTTTCCTTGATCATGGGCTGGGAAATATTCACCAGATTCTCAACCGTCTCCACAATGGAGAATGTCAGCGGGCTTATTTTGAGTTTTCCGCTCTCCACCTTCGATATATCCAGAATATCGTTGATCAGAGTCAGCAGGTGATTGCTGGCAAGACTGATCTTTCGAAGACTGTCCCCGGTAGACTCCACATCACCGAGATTTTTCTCGGCGATGGTCGTAAGGCCTATGATGGCATTCATGGGAGTGCGGATATCGTGGGACATGGTAGACAGGAAATCGGTCTTCGCCTTATTGGCAGACTCGGCTTTTCTGGCGGTTATCTGAAGACGCTTATTAAGGTACAGCATATAGAACATGTCACATAGAAATAAGATCAGCAACCCCACAGAAACCACACCGATCAATACCCAGTTCCCCGTTTCTGTAATGAGATCATCCGCAGGCACAAATCCCAAAAGTGTCCAGCCGGCGGTGGCCGACATGGGAGTGTAAGCCAGAATGCACTCCTGTCCATGGGAATTTATCATCGTAACCGAGCCCGTTGATGAAGTAATCCTGTCAAACAGTTCCCTGGACGACTCAGGATCCGTCGTATTGTAGGATTTATAAAACTCAAAAAATCCCGAGTTCTTAAAGCTGTTTCCCTTGAGAATGTAATCACCGTTGGCGTCTATCATGGACAATTCGGCATTCACAAGCTCTGTCTGCGGAAAGATCCATTTCTGCTCCAATGCAGATACAGGGATCACACGCAGCAAAACTGCCGCAGTCATGGTATCACTCCCGGGATCATACAATCTTACTTTGTTACAGAAAGCCAGAGATTGCTCACCGTTCATTGGGTTGGTGTAAGCGCGCGTAATATTAATGGATTCACCGATCTCATCGATCCAATCCGCCTTTTTCAAGAGGTCCAGCCTCTCATAGGAAACTTCATAGTCACCATCCGTACCGAGTTTCGGACGGGTTGAGAGTCCTGTGAGTGAACCGAGGGAAATAATATGCCCCGATGTATTCCCCAGCACATGGGATGCACGTATAAAGCTGACAGCCTCTTCCATAGTCATGCTCCGGCTGTTAATGTACTGCGCCCATACATCGCATATCCTCTGCTCGCCTTCCAGATAGTTTTCGGTCACGCGCTCCATTGTGACCGTGGTATTCTCAAAGTGCTCTATCTGCCTCCTGTATGCATCCGTGCTTTTGAACCGGGAGTAGAGAACGACAAAGATCAATATGGCAGCCATGATGACTACATTTACAAAGATGATTAATGTTTTTTTCATATTCTGTCATATTCCTCCACCTCCCTATAATAATACATTTTTGCATTTTATTAAAGCATTTTCTGTCAGGATGCCAGATCCTTCTTCATGTATTTCGCATACGTCAATATGACGGCTCCCACCATTACCGCGATACCGAAAACATAAGCCGATCCCGCTATGTCTTTTTCCGCAAATATCTCCGATGCATTTGAATAACTGAAGGGGCCGATAAATAGTGCATCCTTAAGATCCGGGATCACTCTTCCCATCAGATCAAAAGCATATAAAACCAGGGACATTCCGAGTCCTGCACCCAGCATATTCTTTTTTTGGAATGCGGAAAACGCGGTACATATCAGCATGATCTCCACATCCATCAGTGCCTGTGACAGCATGAACCTGACAAAAAGCCCTGTGTCCGGTGCTTCATCGATCACGCAAAAACCTATGGCGTACAGTATTCCCGTGATAACCGTAAACATAGTGATGGTTATAAGCAGTGATATGAGTTTTGCCGTCACGGCCTTAAACCTTGAGACCGGAAGGGAATAGAGGAATTCTCCCGTATGTCCGTCTTCTTCCTTGGATAAGATCAGAGTTGCTGTTATGGCAGCATACATTGCACTTCCCAGACTGTGCACCGTCCCGACTTATGTGGCAAAAAATCCCGCTATGGTGCCTATTCCCAGAGTACTCATGCCGAAGGCATCCGAGAAAGCTCCCATGTTGGAAAAGCTCTCCGACAGCGATGCCATATCATCCGTCATCGCCGTAAAAAGACAAATGCACAAAAGACCTATGCCGCCTACTGAAAGACTCCATATGATAAGACTTTTGTATTCCTGTTTCAGTTCATGTTTAAGCAGTGTAAGCATGATGTTTCCTCCCTTCTCAGTTGCCCTGTTCGCTGTAATATCCCATGAATATCTCGTCGATCGAGGGATCCGTGACAGTAAGCTCCGACACATCCCCATGGCTCAGTTTTTCGATCAAAGAATTCATATCTCCGGAATACAGGTATTCCTCTCTGCGACCGTCAATGACAGCCGCTACCCGCTTCGAATTTGTATGCATAAGCTCCGCTACGCTTCCCGTTCCCACCAGATGCCCTTCTCTCATGATAGCCACATTTTTACAGTATTTTTTTACTTCCGGGAGAACATGGGTTGAGAGCAGACAGGTTGCTCCCCCTGTGACATATTCCTCTATGAGCTCAAAAAAGGTGTTCTGCATCAGGGGATCAAGTCCGCTGGTAGGCTCATCAAAGATAAACAGTTTCGGCTTATGCTGCATTGCGCATACTATGCTCACTTTCTTCCGGTTGCCCAACGACAGTTCGTTTATCCTGCGACCTGTATCCACCTTCAGTCTTTCGAACAGCATCCCGGCTTCCTCACTGCAATCCAATCCTCTCATGTCTGCTGCAAGCTTTACCACATCTCTCACCTTCATGGCCGGATAAAACATGGCCTCAGACGGCATGTAACCTATATCCTTAAGTATCTTTTCATGTTCGTATCCCGCATCCATTCCGAACACACTGATACTGCCTTCATATTTCAGGAATCCCAGGATCGACCTTATGGTAGTGGATTTACCTGCACCGTTCGGACCCAGGAATCCGAATATATCTCCCTCTTTCACGGAGAAAGAAACATCCTCCACTCCCCTGTGTTTTCCGTAATGCTTAGTAAGATTTTTTATTTCAAGAACTTTTTCTCCCATGCGACTACTCCCCTTTCCAAGATCCTAAGGGTTCCTCCCTCATTTCATCAGGCGTCTGATACGTTTTGCCGAGTATTCCTCGATCTGTATCCATAAAGATTTCAACTGCTTCTTATGTGCGCAAAGTTTCTCAGTGCAGTTAGCGCACTGAAGATAATCGTTGGTTTTTTCGGAAAAGCGTTCCGGGTGAAGATAAAAAGTCACTTCCCAACGGATCAGCAATGCGACCGACAATACCAGCAAGCTCCAGGTATAGCTTTTTTTGATAAAAAACAGTGGCGTGAACATCATCGCATAATCCCAGTTGTATATTCTGCAGGTGCTACAGCATTTGTTTTTCATGAACCAGGTCTGGAAGGGGCAGAAAAACAGTATGCAGATGATATCGCAGATGGAATACGCACTGCAGAGCAATATCATGATCCCGTCATCTAAGATCCCTGCCATGTGAAGCGCTCCGAAAAGAGCATTGAATACCACCCATATCAGCAGTACGATGACCGTGGCATTATTGTCATTTATGGCTATCTCGGTACTGCCGGACTTTATATAATTGCGGGCGAACTGCTTCTGACAGCCCGGACTCTCATATTTATGAGGGAAAAAACGCATTACCATCTCGATGACCAAAACCGCCCAGGTCACTATGATGATAGTCGGCATTTTCTC
>JAFYAD010000051.1 GCA_017540915.1 Lachnospiraceae bacterium | reverse complement strand
CCTCCTTTAATTTTTGCGAACAATCCGGGATTTTTTATATTTACAAAGTCTAAAAGCTTTTCTAACATGCTTTGAGTTGATGTATCGTGACTATATAGCGAGGTAACTGTCTCGATATCTTTGGCATGAGCATGATCTGTCAAAACCCTGTAAGCAGCATACTCATCACCTACCAGTTCGCCCGTGATCACTATCTGAAATGGCAGGTCAGTAAGCTTTTGTACGAGATAAATCCCAGGTGTTTCTGTGCGTACAAGCGTTCCGGCCTGTATCATTTTTTTGAACAATCCGGGATTTCGTCCGGATCTGAATATTGAGATGGAAACCTCGTTTCGCGGTCTGTCATGTTCATGTTCCGCAAGCCCGATGTAAAAATTCGCATAACCGATGATCTTGCTGATGACACGACTGTTCAGCTTGTCATCGGGATTTTTGTATTCTACAATGTTGTGCTGTCTGAAGATGGAGAAAATCTCTTTTCCTCGCATCAGATGTTTCATGTCGTCTAATATGAGATAGTCTACTCTCGGCGGATTGATCCCGAGTTCCTGCTCGACTCGGATCTCAACGTCTGAACCGTAAGGCCTTGCCTCTTCACGCAGGATCCGCTCAAAGATCCGGTGCCAGTCTGATCGTGGTGTTGCACGAAGTGCCTTCAGTCGCTCGGAGAGAGTAGCAATCTCTTCTTTTTTTGCCTCTTCTGTCATGGTAGACGGATCGGGCAGTATTAAATTATCATTGTTCATAGATCCTCCTTGTATCTACTAAAAAACAGTATAACAAAAAAACTCATATTTTTCAATGAATTGAGACTGATGGTTGTTTGGGATTCAGTTTGATGTTCAATGAGGATATCTGTTGACCTCAGATATCGCCGTTTGAAACAGATAGTCTGAACTCAGCCTGCCGGTGAGCAGGTGTTATCAAGTCATGGGAAACATGATACAACGATATGAGATGTTTTGCAAGTGAAAAAGAAAATTCTTTGATTGTGTGGATATAAAAAGCGGCGGAGTGATCCGCCGCTTTCGTTATAGATTATGGATAAAGTTGTTCAAAACTTTCGTAGTGATCCTCGGTGTAGTAAATATATCCATCATCGGAAAAGACGATTCTTTTGGCACCTCTTGAGCTGCTGCCTAAGGTGTCTATATCACACTCGTGATAGGTTTTGCCTTCAGGCAGCAGTCCTTCGTAATTTCCGAATCTGTCGCCACCTATGCATTTTCCCGGAGCGAACTCCTCGAGGGAACCGCCCTGCCAGCCGAGATTACCCGCCTCGCTTTTGGTAATGAAGTTTGATGGCAGCTTGTTGTAGGTGTGTATGTACAGGGAAACATCTTCCTTGGAGCTGTAGCTGCCGTTTTCGTCAAGGGTGGTCGTAGAGCCGGTATCCTGGTTTTTAGATATTACGGTGACTTCGCAACGGAATTTTTTGCCCTTAATGGTAGCAGTGATGGTGGCTTTTCCGACTTTACGGGCTTTGACAACCCCCTTTTTTGAAACGGACGTAACCGATTTTTTGCTACTTTTCCATTTGACTTTACGGGCGGAAGTGTTCTTGATGGGAACCTGAACTTCAACAGTTTCATCCCAACCAGGAGCACCGCTCCATCCGCCCATCATGCATTCTACGCTGCCAGAATCGCAATGAGCATTTGCTTCAGCTTCTGTTTCAAAAGTTGCTCCACATCCACGACATAAATAACTGCCAGGATGATGAATGATCTGAGTTTCAGTAGTGACCACTGTAAGTTTTTCGCTATCACCTACAAATAATGATAGAGTTTTATTGCTGATTTCTGTCGCAGCAGAAACTCTTGTCTGGAATGGAGTAAATACACAGGACAGAAGACAGGCAAATATTACAATAAATATAGCTGACCTGTTTTTGAAAGATGTTTTTTCATGGCAATCTCCTACATGTTATACAGTTTGCGTTTCCTTTTGCGACGCTTTATATTTTTCCATTTCTATTCGGAATTGCTCCGGAGTGAGACCGGCGCGTTTCGCTCCTCTTTCAAGTGGCATATCTCCGTCGTAAACGTAATCAAATAAGTCGTTTCGGCGTACATTATCAATTTCCGGTTTCATTAATTCCATTAGACTGTTACCCATTTTCTCATTACCTCCTTTAATTTTTGCGAACAATCCGGGATTTTTTATATTTACAAAGTCTAAAAGCTTTTCTAACATGCTTTGAGTTGATGCATCGTGACTATATAGTGAGGTAACTGTCTCGATATCTTTGGCATGAGCATGATCTGTCAAAACCCTGTAAGCAGCATACTCGTCGCCTACCAGTTCGCCGGTGATCACTATCTGAAATGGCAGGTCAGTAAGCTTTTGTACGAGATAAATCCCAGGTGTTTCTGTGCATACAAGCGTTCCGGCCTGTATCATTTTTTTGAACAATCCGGGATTTCGTCCGGATCTGAATATTGAAATAGATATTTCATCTCTTGGCCTGTCATGTTCATGTTCCGCAAGCCCAATGTAAAAATTCGCATAACCGATGATCTTGCTGATGACACGACTGTTCAGCTTGTCATAGGGATCCTCCTTGTATCTACTAAAAAACAGTATAACAAAAAAACTCATATATGGAAATATTTCTCGAATTTGAATCGGGATTTTGATATTTGACGAATATCTTTCTAAAGAGTATAATATCAATAGCGTACAAGTTGTACGAATGATGCGATACGTACGAGGAGGAAACGGGTATGGTATATGGATATTGCATGAATGCAAGTGAAGTTAGAAAAAACTGGAGTGTGACGATAGATTCTGTGGTGCATGAAAAACCTGCGTTTATCAGCAGAACACATGACAATGTTGCCATGATAGATGAGAGCCTTTTGGCAAAGTTGCTCACAAACTACAAGCTAAATGTTTTGATAGAACAGGAAGATGATGGGAGTTATACTGCTTATTCTGAAGAGCTTCAGCTTGTTGAAAACGATGTTGACAGATCTTCTTGTATTGACAAGTTGATAGACGCAATGAAAGATTATGCGTTGGATTACTATAACGAGTTCAGTTACTGGTCAAAGGCTCCCAATAGAGCTACGCATGTTCCGTATGTTATTAAGCTCCTGATTTCTGATAAAAAATCCATTGAGGAGGATATTATATGCCAGGATGGAAAGAATTAAAACGTTTTTGCGATAGAGAAGGTTGGGAGTTGTATAAAGATACAGATCATTACTACTACCGGAAACAAGAAGCTGATGGGACTATTTTATATACAAAAGTCTCGAAAGGCAGCGGCGAGATACATCCTAAAATGTGGCTGAAGATTCGTAACAGTCAGTTGCATGTAACGCAGGAATACTTTAATAGCAAGATATAAAAGGGTGAAGGTATTGAAGAATATTATAATTCAGGCATATGAAAAGCGGCGGAGTGATCCGCCGCTTTTCATGTCGTAGAGCCGGTATCCTGGGTTTTGGATATTACAGTGACTTTGCAACTGATTTTTTGCTGCTTTTCCATTTTACTTTACGGGCGGAAGTGTTCTTGATGGGAACCTGAACTTCAACAGTTTCATCCCAATCAGGTTCAACAATGGTGTGTGTCCTTCACGCCATTTCTCCTCATTCTTTTCAATTAATTGAGACTGAAGGTTTTTGGGAATTCATTTAAGTTACAGTCTTATGAACCCTGCCTGACCCGAGGATTTGATTTGACAGTTTCAGGATTAGATGTTACTCTTTTACGGTGTATACAAACGGAAGCGAATACGCCGGGATCGGAAGTCAAAATGGAAACTGTCGATTTTTATGCAAAAGTATTTGCTCTGGCTTTAAAGTCGGATAAAACATAGAGGAAATGTTACATGAAAGAAAATCTGAAGAGGATGGTGAGCTACTACAAACCGTACCTCGGCACTTTTGCCCTGGATATGTTTTTCGCCTTTCTGGCGTCTGCCATAAGCCTGATAATACCGCTGGTGGTGAGATACATAACGTCGGAAGTCCCGGGGATGAACCCGGATGAGGCTGTGCCGCGGATAATGTTTATCGGGGCGGTGCTCATCATTCTGGCGTTGGTTCAGTTCGCCTCAAACTATTTTATCTCAAATATCGGACATGTGATGGGAGCAAAGATGGAGTACAACATGAGGGCGGACATCTTTTCCCATTATCAGAAGCTGTCATTTTCTTTTTATGACGAACAGAAGGTGGGACAGCTTTTGAGCCGTATCACATCGGATCTTTTCGATATCACGGAGCTTTTGCATCACGGACCGGAAAACATAGCGATCTCGCTGATAAAGATAATAGGTGCCTTTGTGATCCTGTTGAACATCAGCGGTTATCTCACACTGGCTGCCTTCGTGCTGCTGCCTTTCATGTTCGCTTTCGCATTTTTCATGAATAAGCGCATGAAGCGGGCTTTCAGGCAGAATCGTGTGAAGATCGCGGAGATCAACACTCAGATAGAGGACAATCTGTCAGGTATCCGCGTTGTGAAATCCTTTGCCAATGAGGATATCGAGAGAGAAAAGTTCAAGGTGGGAAACGATGGCTTTTTAAGCGCCAAAAAGAACAGCTATTTCTACATGGGATTCTTTCATTCGGGTATGACCGCTTTCACAATGCTGATAAATGTGGTGGTCATCATGGCAGGCGGCGTTCTGATAGCGAAAGACCTGATAGTGGTCTCGGATTTCGTGACGTTTTTGCTGTATATCAATGTTTTCACCGAGCCGGTCCGGACGCTGATAGATTTCACGGAGCAGTTTCAGAACGGCTATTCCGGCTTCGAGAGGTTTGTTGAGATCCTGAACATCGAGCCGGACATTCAGGACAAGCCGGATGCCATCGAATTAAAAGATGTGAGAGGCGACATAGTGTTTGACGATGTGTCGTTCAAGTATAAGGACACGGCACACAGGGTGCTGCGCCACATAAATCTGGATGTGAAAGCCGGTTCATACGTGGCGCTGGTGGGTTCTTCCGGTGGCGGCAAGACCACGTTGTGCAGCCTGATCCCGAGATTTTATGATGTGACAAAGGGCAGTATCCGCATAGACGGCAAAGATATCCGTGACGTTACGTTGAAAAGCCTGCGGGAAAACATAGGTATCGTGCAGCAGGATGTTTATCTTTTCTCCGGCAATGTATATGAGAACATTCGCTACGGCAAGCCGGACGCCACCTTCGAGGAGATCGTGGAGGCGGCGAAGCTTGCCAACGCTCATGATTTTATCATGAATCTGCCAAACGGCTATGAGACGGACATCGGTCAGCGCGGAGTAAAGCTTTCCGGCGGACAGAAGCAGAGGCTTTCCATCGCCAGGGTATTTTTGAAAAATCCGCCTATCCTGATCTTTGACGAAGCGACCAGCGCTCTGGACAACGAGAGCGAGAACATAGTAAAAGAATCCCTGGAGCGGCTGGCGGCCAACAGGACGACTTTTGTCATCGCCCACCGCCTGTCCACCATCAAAAACGCGCAGGAGATTCTGGTGCTCACGGAAAACGGCATCGAGGAATCAGGAACCCACGATGAGCTGATGGCCAAAAACGGGGTTTACGCCGGCCTTTATCAGTGGGCGAAATAAACTGCGCTATTCAAAAATTGTCGAGCCCCCTCTGCTATAATTTTTTTCTATAACAACATATAAATCTTTGATATAACCCGTATTATTGACATTTTGACTTTCTGCCTTTAGAATACAAAAACATACCATATTGGTAGGTGAAACCAGCCGGAAAAGATCGTCTAAGGACATGCCGGAAAAAAGCGACAGGTTACGCTGATATGTTTTACAGGACGGAGGGAGTCATATGGAGACCAAACGCATTGACACGGACATATTGATAATAGGTGGCGGGACAGCCGGCTGTTACGGTGCGATGTGCCTGGCTCAGGATGAAAACCTCAAGATCCTGGTGGCAGAGAAAGCTAACATCAAGCGCAGCGGATGTCTTGCCGCAGGTGTTAACGCCATCAACTCATATGTCCCTTCTTACAGAACTTATGACGAGTACGTGGATTACACCAGGAACGATGCATGTAAGATCGTAAGGGAAGACCTTTTGTATACTGTTGCACAGGGTTTTAATGACGCTGCTCATCATCTGGAAAAACTGGGGCTTGTGATCCAGAAAGATTCCGAGGGCAATTACGCTATGAGGGGCCGCTGGAATGTTAAGATCAACGGAGAAAACATAAAGCCGATAATGGCAAAGGCTGTGGCGGAGCTTGACAATGTTACGGTGTTAAACCATGTGAATATTGCCGATCTCGTGTACAGGGACAACAGAGTTCTGGGAGCTTACGGATTCGGAGTCTCCGAGGAAGTGATATATAAGATCCGGGCAAAGGCAGTGCTGATGTGCACCGGCGGAGCGGCAGGCCTTTACAGACCCAACAACCCCGGTTTTTCAAGGCATAAGATGTGGTATTCGCCCTTTAACACCGGGGCAGGATTTGCAATGGGCATAAAAGCCGGAGCGGAGATGACCACATTTGAGATGCGGTTCATAGCGTTGAGATGCAAAGATACCATAGCACCTACAGGAACCATAGCGCTTGGTGTCGGCGGCAAAGAGATAAATGCCTTGGGAAAGGTCTATGAGGGTAAATACGGTCTTAAGACATGTGACAGGGTGTACGGAACTCTCAGGGAGACTCTGGAGGGCAGAGGACCCTGCTACATAAATACCAAGGGTATAGGAAAAGCAGCTGCTGACGATCTGAAAAAAGCATACCTCAACATGGCTCCCAGCCAGACGCTCAAGTGGATCGAGGCCGGAAAGGATGCATCGGAAGCGGATGTGGAGATAGAGGGCACGGAACCATATATTGTGGGTGGTCATACTGCCAGCGGCTACTGGGTGGATACGGGCAGGGCCACTACGGTTAAGGGCCTTTTTGCCGCAGGTGACGTGGCAGGCGGTTCGCCGAAAAAATATGTTACCGGTGCCATGGCAGAAGCGAAGATCGCATCGGGCTCCATAGTCAGATACCTTGAGGAACTTTCAGAACATGAGGGAGACGGAGAGGCCGTTGAAAGACAGTTTGATGTCCTGGATGAGGAGCTTAACGGGTATTTGTCGGATAAGCTTCCCCTGTACGGGATAGATGACATAGAAGATGCGATGCAAAAGATAATGGATACCTATGCCGGCGGCATCGGATCCAATTATCAGTACAGCGAAAAGGGACTTGAAGCGGCTAGATATAAGATTGAAAATCTGGAAAAGCTGATGCCTGCCCTGGTGGCGAAAGATATGCATGAGCTGATGCAGATCTATGAGATAAGGGAGCGCATCACAGTGTGCAAGACCCTGCTCGTCCACATGGAAGCGAGGCGGGAGACCAGATGGCACAGCTTTGGCGAAAATCAGGATCATCCATATGCTGATGACAAACACTGGTTGAAATATGTGAACACAAAACTGCAGGACGGAGAGATCAGGGTCATATTCCGTGACCTTGTAAAGAGATACGAATATTATGAGCATACAGATTAACAAAATGAACTGCGTGGGATGCGGAAGGTGCATCGAGGTGTGCCCCGGCAATCTCATAAAACTTGATGCTGACAAAAAAGCTGTCATCCCGTATCCCAGAGATTGCTGGGGATGCACATCCTGCCTTAAGGAGTGCAAACACGAGGCGATCAATTTTTTTCTGGGTGCGGATATAGGCGGTATGGGCAGTATCCTGCACACCAGACAGGAGGGCAGCAGGCTGGTCTGGGAGGTTGATAAGTGGGATGGCTCAAAGATCTGCGTTGAGGTAGATAAGAACAGGTCAAATCAATATTAGACCGGGCGATGACAGGCACCGCCGCATAGTATCTTACGGGAGGTTAATATGGCTGACAGGATATATAAAGGCACTATATTTGAGGGAAACGGCATAAAAACAGACTGCGAACTGCTGGACGAATGGTTTTTTGTATATGAGAATCTCAAGGCAAACAGGATATCTGCAGTCACGAAGGTGTACAGGCCGGATGACAGGATAGGTCTGTCTGGTGAGAGTTTTTCCTATCCGGAGTATTTTGACATACTGATATTGAAAGATAACGCGGCCGTAAAGATAAGGCGCGGAGTCGTAGAGGATATTTTCAGTGCGGACACTTACGTTTACGGTGGACTTCCGGTGGTAAACGGGAGAGGGATGGAACTTCTCATAAGGTCAGCGGAGGATCTGGAGGCCTTCCGGACGGACAACTCGGTTCTGGACAAGGTGAGCGAACCGGTGATCCTGAACAGGTGGTTGAGACCTGGTACCTTCAGGAAGATCTATTTCAGCTCAAGCTATCAGGATATAGATTATATTATCTGAACTTTCCAAAGGTTCGCAAGGCACCGCAGTCTGTTCATCGAGGCGGCAGATCTGCCTTGCCCGGTCTGACAGATATGATAATGTCGAAATTAGTTCGAAAAAGGCGGCGGATGATTCCGGCGTCTTTTTGACGTGGCGTAAGCCGGGCACAGTCTGACAGGTCATAAGACAGTGGAACTGCGTCTGACGTGAAAAAAAGATTTGTAGTATCAGGGAATATGTGGTATACTACTCACACTAAGTATTGCATGCGGGAGCATATCATGGAGGACAGATACGATTACAACAGAAACCTGAGAGGTCGCAGACCGAATCCCACGCCGGGAGAGTCTATGGCCGGCAGTGCGATGATATTGGGTGTAGTGGCCATAATGGGCGTATGCTGTATCTACCCCGGGATGATCTGCGGCGCACTGGCCATAATACTGGCACTGTTGTCGAGAGGACAGAATAAACATCCTGTGGCGTCCGGAAAGATCGCCATGGCGTTAGGAACTGTGGCAATAGTTTTGACGGTTTTGACTATAGTGATTAATGTGGCGTATATTTTGACCAACTTTGGCAGTTTTGATGCTTTCATGGAAAGCTACAAAGCTACTCTGGATGAACTTACAGGTGGCGCATACAGCGAAATGTACGGTTCATACGGGTTTTGAGCTACAGGGCGTCTATATATGCGATATAGTCTATACCTTTTATGTGCAGGATGGTCTTTATGCCCCACTGCAGCAGTGTGATGAACAACACTGCGTAGACATGCCCGACTTTTGCGGTGCTCTTTTTCCTGATGATGGATGTTATGATGCAGAATACTGCTATCACAATGGAACTCATCACAGCCGGGTGATACAGAAAGCTTTTTATGATATGACCGTTCAAAAGAGCCCAGATCGCGTGGCTTCCGCCACAGCCGGGGCAATCGAACCCTGTGACATATTTGAAGATACAGGGTGGTTTTAACTTTATAAATAAGAGATACAGTTTTTTCAGAAAATTCATTTTTTAGCCTCGCGGACAGACATGTACTGCAGTGATACGGGTTACAGCCGATATCCTGATGTCAGACGGATCAACGGTCCATCTGACGTGGCTGTATGACGGTATGATATAGGAACAGCGCATGTTTTTCAAGAGGAAAAGGATATCTTTGGAGGTGACCGGTATGAGGATAGGTTCGATATCAGGTTATAATCCATACAGTGCATACGGTTCGTACGATTTCGGCGATGTTTTTAAGACAGCCGCCGCCGCTAATGCAGGCAAAGACGGGGATGCGGGCAAGGTTTCCGCAGATCCGGCGCATCAGGTGGCACCCGGCAGAAAATCTTCACCGGCTGAGTGCGAGACCTGCAGGACCCGAAAATATCAGGACGGATCCGATGAGGGCGATGTTTCCTTCAAGGCTCCGGGCCATATATCTCCGGCTGCGAGCCGTGGCAAGGTCATGGCTCATGAGATGGAGCACGTTGCAAACGCCTACCAGAAGGAAGCGGACGGAAAGACAAAAGTTTTATCGGCTGCTGTTTCGCTGCATACAGCAACCTGCCCTGAGTGCGGTACCACTTATGTTTCGGGAGGAGAGACCCGGACGGTCACTGCAACGCAGACGGGAGATGACAAGCCTAAGAATCCGTATGAGCAGAATAACCGGTCACTGGTGAATGCTTTCGGATCCGGAGGCAGATTTGATACTGCGGGATGAGTTGAGTTTTTCCTGACAGAGACATCAATTGTTTCTGTCAGGAATAATTTTTTGGAAAACTATTCAGAATCAAGGTAATTTATGTAAATTTCTTTGGTGAGAACCAAACGGCGAGAAAATCTTTGATTTTCGAGCTTGGTTCTGAATAGTTACATTTTTTGTATTAGGATTTTGAATGTTATGAACAGAAAAAACAGTGAACTAAAAAATATGGCCAGGGCGTTTTTATTGGGTAATTACAAGGTGACTATTGCGGCCCTTTGCGTGACGGGAGCCATCACCATGGCTATATCCATGATATTTGAATATGTTGCGGGAGAGAATTCCTCTGTATTCCTGGCGGTGAACATACTGTTAGCGATACTCGATTATGTTCTGAATGCCGGTCTAATGACGGTGCATCTGGATATTGCAAGACGAAGACGTTCCAACTGGCAGCGGGTGTTTGAGCCTTTCAGGAATGCCAACAGATTCCTGGGACTGTCAGCAGTGCTGTTTGTCGTTACCGCGATACCGTTTTTGCCTGCGCTTATTACGGAGTCCATGAAGCTGGTGGTCATGGGACAGAGCCTGAGCGGATCGGCTCATTTTTTATCGGAGGATGCAATGTCAGATGCAAACGGCATGGTCATGTTTTTGCTGGTCATCGGTGGGATCGCTGCCATTTACATTACTCTGTCGTTTTTCCCTGCTTTTTATCTTCTGATAGATAATCCGAACCTTTCGGTTACGGGATGTATTGCCAGGAGCTTTTCACTTATGAAAGGTAATCGCATCAGGCTTCTTTTGATGGATCTGAGTTTTGCAGGATGGTGCCTTCTTGGAATATTGTCTTTTGGCATCGGATTCCTTTGGATCGTGCCATACTATCTTCAGTCAACGACGAATTTTTACCTTGACCTTATCAGAGAATTTGATATACAGGTGAACTTTAGCGCTGAGGGACTTGCCGAAGCCGGAAAATTCCAGAATTATCTCAGGGATACAGTGGTCGTGGCGGTAGGAAGTGATGCGGAAAAACCTCAGGATTATACCAAAGAAGCGATGCCCGGGGAGGAGCCTGTGGCAGAGCAGGCGGTACCTGACACTGTGACAGAAAAAACAGAAATAGAAAAAGAAAAAGAAACCGAACTACCGGTTTCCGGAGAATCGGATATGGATGTGCTGGATGACAGTTTCTTTGATGAATGATACAGAATGTCCGGAAATGTTATGTGGCATGAAAGAAAGATTTTTTATGACGGATTGGGAGATGATTTCATATGAAAAGAGCAGTGAGATATGCGCGATTTGTATGTCTTTTGACGGTGCTTTCGCTTGTGACCGGATGCGGTTCGGCGGTGGGTACGGGAGAACAGGCTGAAAATACGCAGACAGAAGATACACAGGTTTCGACTGAGGTTGCGGATGACATTGATACGTCGTCGGAAGAAGCCACCGTTTCCGGAAATGACACCGACAGAACAGAAGAAGGTGAAAATGCAGAGGCTGAAGGGGATTTTGTCAGTGAACAGGAACTTTTGGATGAGGCTTTTGATGTGACTGACAGCGTGGCGGCCAATTCCGGTTTGGATGAGAATACCTCAGACGGGGAAGATGCCATAAGTGTCATACCGAAAGCAGATGATCCGTTTGAGGATGATCCGTCTGTCGGCGCATTGTTAAATCTTCTGGAAGGTATATATTCGGCTGCGCCGGGTACGGCAGGCAGCAGTATTCGTTTGGAATATGCCGCAAAGGAACTTCTGGATTTTTCAGAGACCTACAGCGGAAATATCTCTACGGTGTATCTCACATTGAATACCAATACATGGCTTGATGAAAAATCAGAGTACGGTGCTGTGAATATAAGAGAAGATTTTGCAGAGTGCTTATCCATGGTGAATTCCATGGCAGAGTCTATCGCGGAGGATCCGTCTGCTCCAACGCCGCTTGCAGAGGATTATGATTATACACTGCAGTATGACAGTTATGATACGAAAAAACTGGAAGAGATAGTATATTATATAGGTTTGGCTACAGAGGTACCTCAACAGGAAAATGGTGACGAGGCAAATTAGGACCGCTTATTCCGCTGTTTTTGCACTTGAATGATCACATATGCCTGATATAACATATGCGGTAACAGGACATATTGGTTCGGGGATCAGATACATTCCCGTTGAATACAAGTGATAAAAAGAGAGTGGTGAAGACTTACGTCATAAGGAGGTGGACATTATGTTGAGTTTACTGTTTGTATTGTGTCTGATAGCTGTATTCGGTGAGGTTTTTGCTTTTGCGATAAGAGCAGCATGGGGCATTACAAAGATCGTTTTCACAGTGGTATTTCTCCCGCTGATACTGGTAGGACTTGTTCTGGCGGGACTTATTTATATTGCGATCCCGATGCTGGCTATAATAGGAGCGTTTTGTTTGTTTGGAATGTTAAGGAGGGCATAAAGGTGAAACATATTTCTTTTACACCGCAGGGCGTTTGTGCCATGCAGATCGACTTTGACCTGGATGATGACAATAAGCTTCACAATCTGAAATTCATGGGAGGCTGCAACGGCAATCTCAAGGCCATAGGAAAGCTGGTGGAGGGAAAAGATGCGGCCGACACGGCGGACATCCTGAGAGGAAACCTTTGCGGGATGAAGGGAACATCCTGCGCCGATCAGCTGGCGAAGGCTATCGATTCGGCGGTATAACAGCTTTGTTTCGGAAATAACTGATGTATAAAACGGCGGAAACTGCGGTCTCAAAAGACCCGGCTTCCCGCCTGATGATAAGGGAGAGAAAATGGCACTGACAGTTAAAAATCTTCACAAAAAATACGGAGAGAAGGTCGTCGTGGATGATGTGAGCTTCTCTATGGAAAAACCCGGAGTGTACGCATTGCTGGGTACCAACGGAGCCGGAAAGACCACATCCATCAGGATGATCTTAGGTATGCTGGATAAAGACGGCGGTGAGGTGTCCTGGGACGGAAAGCCCCTGAACTTCGATACCTGCAATATCGGATATCTGGCCGAGGAGAGAGGTCTTTATCCAAAATATGCGCTGGTGGATCAGATCAGATATTTCGGCGAACTTAAAGGTATAGACAGGAAGACTATTGACGAGAGGATGGCTTATTGGGCGGAGCGCCTCAAGGTCGAGGAATATCTTTATCCGGAAAAGGCGGCTGCCATGGCAGAGGCAAACGGTTCAGGATCTGAGGAAACCTCCAAAAGACAAAGGGGCGCCCTCGTAAAAAAGAAGTTCAAGCTTCAGAGCCCGGATCAGCTGTCAAAAGGTAATCAGCAGAAGATACAGTTTTTGATCGCCATGATATCGGATCCGGAGCTTCTGGTACTGGATGAGCCGTTTTCCGGTCTCGATCCCGTGAATACGGACATTTTAAAAGAGGTTGTACGTGAACAGATCGCTGCGGGCAAATATATCATAATGTCCAGCCATCAGATGGAGGTTGTGGAGGAGTTCTGCACCGATATCACCATATTACATCGCTCGAAGGCAGTTGTTACAGGCAATCTTAACGATATCAAAAAGTCCTACGGCAGGGTAAATCTTTTACTCAAGGTTGAGCAGGATATCACAACATACCTTGAGAAAGTGGGCGTTGAAGTGCTCTCCGAGAAGGAATTCGAGTATCAGATCCGGGTTACGGGAGATGCCCAGGCGAATGAGCTGCTGGCCGAGCTGGTCCGTGCAGGAATTAATATTGTAAGATTTGATCTTACCGAGCTGTCGTTACACGAGATCTTTGTGCGTGAAGTCGGCGAGGAGTCGTAAGGATCGGGGGACAAAGTGAATAAGCAGGAGAATATTTACAGTCTGAAGGGATTTGATAAAGTCTTTCGCTTTACTGTCCGTCAGACCTTCAAAAACAAAGCATATATAACTTCATTTGTCATGTTCGTGTTAGTCATGACATTTATGGGACCTATACAGTTTGCAAGTTTCAAAGCCGGATCAAGTGTAGCGGGCGATGTTATAAATTACTCGCCACAGAGTATAGATATTGACACGCTCTATGTTTTGAATGAGACGGATGTTCCGTTTGGCATGGATGATCTGGATGGGCTATACGCTGATGAAACGGCAGATGGAGCCACCGGTCTTCAGAAGTCAAAAGTGGTTTTCGCCGATTCATCCAAGGATGAGATCACCGGAAAACTGGATGAGGATGATGCGGCTCTGATAGTGGGATTTTCGGAGACAGGGTATGCGGTCAATATAGTGACAGCGGATGAGACTAAGATCACGGTGAGTGATCTGGACGAGGTTTCATCATTTGCAGCCGGGAAATTTGATGCGGCAAGGCTGTCTTCATCGGGTATCAGCGATGCGGACATGGCTACGCTGCAGCACGGTATCAGCTTTCAGGGAACCTACACTGAGGACGAGTTTGCAAAGGAAGACCAGAAGACAGTTTCCCAGATGTCATATTTTAACTACCTTTTGGGGTTCAGTATCGTGCTGATGATAGTGATGGTAATGTCGAGCTCTTATATCATTACCAGTGTTAATGAGGAAAAGCAGTCTAAGCTGGTGGAGAGCATACTGGTCAGCGTCAGACCCATGGCTCTTTTGATGGGAAAGATCACCGGCATGATGACTTACGTTGTCCTGGTGCTGGTGTGCGGTATGACAGGGTCTCTTATCTCAAACGCTGTGCTGGAGAATGTTTTCGATTCGAAGGCTCAGGGATTTGATAACAGCGGTTTCAGCCTTTCCATCTTTACGGATAACGGTATCGGTGCGTCGCTGATATTGATCTTTGCCATTGTGCTGGGATTTTTGACATTCGGAATACTGGCAGGTCTTTTCGGAAGTGCGTGCAATCAGGCTGAGGATGTTCAGAGCGCTACGAGCTCAGTGATGTTGGTATGCATGGTGGGTTATTTCGCAGCTATCGGTGCGGGAACCTCCGATTCATCAGTTTTCAATCTTGTGGCATCCATTGTGCCGCCCTTATCGTTTTATGTGGCTCCTGTAGCTTACATTACAGGACGAATTCCGATCTATATACTGCTGATCGCCTTCGCGCTGCAGATCGCGCTGGTAGTGATACTGGCAGTTGTTTCCGCAAAAACATACAGAAATCTTTTGCTGAAGAGTACCGGAAAACCGAAGCTCGGTACTATCTTAAAGGCTATTGGGGAGTAGAGGGATAGCGATGTTTAAGAATTTTGATAAGGTATTCAAGTTTACATTCAAAAACCAGGTATCAGGTAAAGGTTATAAGATAGTCACCATCGTAATCGCACTGTTATGTTTGCTGGTGCCGGCAGCTATATTCACGGCTATTGGATTTGCAGGACGTGAGGATACCGAGGTGATCGAGGGCTGCGCTGCCGGCAAGGTCTATGTGGTGGATGAGTACGCCCCGCAGACTGATTTTTCGATGCTCAGAAATGTGAGTGCAGGAGATATCAATGTCGCGGAGTCATATGAACATATAGTTTATGTGAATGCAGCATCGACGGATAAGGCTCTGGATGAGATCCACGCTAACGGTGAAGTGGACAGCATGATACTGCTGATCGAAAAAGATGAGGACGGCGATCTCGTATCCCGTATTATAATCCCGGATGGTTCGGTGATAACGGTAGATCATGCAGATCATTTCAATGACTATATGGAGTACAATTCAAGCTTTTTGACAGTGCTGGCATCGGGAGTTCCGATGGAAAGTGTTGTACAGGTGAGCCGTCCGGTGGAGAATGATGTATATACCGCATCCGGATATGCGAAGGGAGAGGATATATACTCCAATGTCGAGGCAGTGACAGAACAGGAAAACAATGAGGTTAAGCCTATATTTGGCATGATCCTGATGTTCGTCTCCATGTTCGTGATATATTTTGTCATACTGATGTACGGCAACAACATAATGCAGACAGTCATACTGGAAAAGACCAACAAGCTGATGGATACCATGCTTGTATCTATCAATCCCGCTGCCATGATCTTCGGTAAGATGGCGGGAGTGCTGGCGGCAGGCTTCATGCAGCTTTTGCTGTGGATCGCTGCGCTTGCCGGAGGGTTGGCTATCGGTGTCAATATGGTGTTTGTGATAAATCCCGAAGCACATTTTTCGGTGCTCACCTTCCTGACAAGCCTGGATACTCAGGGACTTTTCACACCACTCGGTGTCATCGCGGCATTATTTACACTGATATGTGGAGTTGTAATGTATGCTTCGCTGTCGGCTATGTGCGGTGCGATCTCTTCCACCAGGGAAGAGGCAGCCAGCAACCAGAGTACATTCGTTATCATACTGCTGGTGGCATTCTACGCGATCCTGTTCAAGGGATTGACTGCTGATGCTGCGTCAACCTGGCTGTATCTTGTGCCGTTCACATCTGCCATGATGCTGCCCAGCGCGATCTGTATGGGTGACGTCAGCGCAGTGATAGCGGCTGCAGGTATAGGCATTATGGTGCTGATGACAGCAGCAGGACTTGTACTGGCAGGTAAGCTTTACTCCTTCATGTCGCTCTACAAAGGCAACAAAGTTAATCTTTCCAAGGCACTTAAAATGCTGTTTTCAAAATAAAACAAAAAAGTGCTTGCATTTTATAAAACACTTTAGTATAATACCCACTGTTGGAAAGACAATGGCCCATCGCCAAGCGGTAAGGCAACGGACTCTGACTCCGTCATTACCTAGGTTCGAATCCTAGTGGGCCAGTTTTGATCCCGGTGGAATCTCCACCGGGATTTTTTTATAGTAAAAACCCGACTTTGGTGATACAATAAACCTACATTTTGAATTAGCAGGTATTAATAAATATGGATAACAGATTCAATAACAAAAACAAATCCCGCAGCGGTAAGGGCTACAGGCGCCGTGAGATAAAGCAAAATAAATATCTGGGCAGGACTGTGACGCTGACAGTGCTGAGAGAAACCGAATCCGGAGTGTATCTTGGTGACGGCGAAGACAGAGAGGCAGAGGTTCTGCTGCCGGGAAGGGAAATTCCCGCAGGCACAAAGCCCGGTGATAAGCTTAAGGTGTTCATATACAGGGATTCCGAGGACAGACCCATCGCTACGGTAAAAGAACCTTACATAAAGCTTGACGACATAGCTGCACTGGAGGTATGCGATGTAAACCGAACCGGAGCTTTTCTGGACTGGGGACTTGAAAAACAGCTCTTTTTACCCTACAGCGAGATGACTGCGGAGCTTAAGCCGGGCGATAAGGCACTGGTGCGTTTGTACATAGACAAGAGCGGAAGGCTTTGCGCCGGTATGCGCCATCTTTATGAATATATGCACAGAAACTGCCCTTATGAGGCGGGCGAGACGGTGAAAGCCAGAGTTTACGAGTTTGGACATGACTTTGGCACATTCGTGGCAATAGAGGACAGATATTCAGCCATGATCCCCCGCAAGGAGGGGAGAGAGGGTCTGAAGATCGGTGATGTGATAGATGTGAAGATCACCGGCATCAAGGAGGACGGAAAGGTGGATGTCACCACCAGAAAACGTGCCTTTGAAGAGATTGAGTCTGATGCTGAAAAAGTCATGAGAGTGATAGATGAGTTTGCCGGAGTGCTGCCCTTTAATGATAAGGCATCGCCGGAGACCATATTCAGGGAACTTTCCATGAGCAAGGCGGCATTTAAGCGTGCCGTAGGTCATCTTTACAAAGAGAGACGGATCATCATAACGGAGAATGCCATCCGTAAGGTCGGTGATTGATGTTGGCTGTCCGTAAGCAGTTTTGGTTGGAATCATTTAAAAGGGAAAATATATGAAAACCAGAAAAATCAAGATAACCGTAGAGATAGGACTTTTGATCGGTATCATAGTGGCCATAGGAGATCTTGTCATAGGCATTGCGTCTTACAAAAAGGTGGCTGACATGATGCTGCGGCAGTATCAGCTGAGCTCCACAGAACTGGTTCAAACCGCGGCGAGACTGCTGGATCCGGAGATGGTCAAGAGATTTGCGGCCGACTATGAGGATGAGGAAGCCTACGAGAATATTCTGGAAGAGCTGACCATCTATTATGAGACCGAGTCGGTGGAATATGCATACACAATGGCGATGGATGATGAGGAAACCGCTCATTTTCTGGTGGATGCGGATCAGGAGGATCCGGCGGATCCCGGAGAGGAATACGAGATGGAGCCTGATATGCTGAGTGCATTTCAGGGAAACGTTTCCGTAAATGACGAGCCTACAGTTGATGAGTGGGGTGCTGTCATAACGGCGTATGCACCTGTTTTTGACGGAGATGAGGTCATAGCCATTGTCGGCATCGATCTTGATTATACGAAGATCCAGAGTCATGCCAGGAGTGTGGCATTTCTCTTATTTGGCATCTGTCTTGTGGTATTTGTGATAATGCTGATCGCAGTCATATTGATATGTATAAGGCTCAGGAACGGCTTTGTCAGCGTGAACTCGAAGGTGGAGGATCTCTCCAACGGCAGTCACGATCTCACAAGGCTCATTGAGGAGACGAGCGGAAACGAGCTGGAGACCATCTCCGAGAATATCAACAGATTTATCATAAACATGCATGAGCTTATGGTTTCCATCACGAATGTGACCCATTCCGTAAATGATGCCGTCGGCACCATGACTTCCAATGTGACTTCTTCGGAAGAAAACGCAGTTTCAGCAGGGGAGACCACGGAGAAGCTGTCGGAAGCCATGAGGGATGTTGCTGCTTCCATAAATGATGTGAACCGGCTGACCGATGAGGTTTTGCAGTCGGCACGGAATATTTTGACCGCCATATCCAAGGGTGATGATCTTGTTGATGAGATCAGGGCGCATGCTACGGATATAAAACAGACAACAGAACACAAGAGCAATACAGTAAGACTCACCATAGATGAAAAGGGCAGGCAGCTTAGGAGCGGAATAGAGCAAAGCCGTCAGGTCACCGCTATTAAGGAACTTGTGACACAGATCCTGGACATTGCAGATCAGACCAACCTTCTGGCATTAAATGCCAGCATAGAGGCGGCCAGGGCAGGGGAGGCCGGCAAGGGCTTCGCTGTCGTGGCGGATGAGATACGAAATCTTGCGGACAGCTCTAAGACTACGGCTGAAAACATCAGCAATATCAGCAGTAATGTGATCACTTCGGTGGATGAGCTGATAAATGCCAGCGACAGTGTGCTGGCGCTCATAAATGACACTATAATGCCGGATTATGCGGAGTTCTTGAAGATAGCAGACCGCTATTACGAGGATTCAGACCGGATGAAGGGGCTTTTGGATTCTTATACCAAAGACGTGAGAGCCATAGAGGAGAGCATCAGCGGGGTATCTTCCGATATCTCTGAAATATCCGGCACAATACAGGATTGCAGCGACCAGATCTCGGATGTTGCGGGCAACATCAATGCTCTGGCGGGAGCAGTTACCACCATCAGGAGCGAGAGCGAGGAAGTGGAAGCTTCTGTGGGCGAGCTGGAGGAGAAGGTTTCCGATTACAGACTGTAAGGGCTGTGATGAGTCAGAGCAATGCTTCATGGCTCATGCTTTATACATGAAGCGTTCAGTTGTGTCAGGAAAGTCTTGTGCATTATATTTTGCCGGCTTGATGCACTAAGGCTTTGCTAAATATATCAACAGTTCAACATAAAGGAGGGTTAAGTTATGCCAATACCAATGGGTGCAGTTATTGCCATCGTTGTCATTGTAGTACTGCTGCTCGTGATCGCAATGTGCGGTTACGTGAAAGCACCACCGGATACAGCTTACATCATCTCCGGTATCAAAAAGAAACCGAAGGTTCTCATCGGACGCGCGGGTATCAAGATCCCGTTTTTAGAGAGAAAAGATACACTGCTCTTAAAGCAGATCTCCATCGACATAAAGACAGGCGGATATGTCCCCACCAAGGATTTCATCGGTGTTGACATTGATGCGGTAGCCAAGGTTAAGGTCGATACCTCTGAGGAAGGTATCTTAAAGGCTCAGAGGAACTTCCTGAACATGAAAGAGAGAGATTTCGTGGTAGCCCTCACCGATTCCCTTCAGGGTAACCTTCGTGAGATCATCGGTACCATCGAACTCAGGGAACTCAATACCGACCGTAAAAAATTCGGTGATGAGGTTCAGGAGAAGGCTCAGGTGGATATGAAGTCCCTGGGTATCCAGATCATCTCATGCAACATTCAGCGCATAGAGGATGAGAAGGGACTTATCAATGCCCTCGGTCAGGACAACATGTCCAAGATCCAGAAGGACGCTTCCATCGCGAAAGCCAACGCAGAGCGCGATGTGGCTGTGGCTCAGGCTGAGGCAGCAAAGGAAGCCAATGACGCTAAGGTTGTATCGGATCTTGCCATAGCACAGCGCAACAACGAGCTGGATATCAAGAGGTCAGAACTTAAGGTTCAGGCTGATATCAAGCGCGCCGAGGCTGATGCCGCATACGAGATCCAGAAACAGGAGCAGGCCAAGACCATCGAGACTCAGGCAGTCAATGTACAGATCGCCAGAGCCGAGAGAGAGGCAGAGCTCAAACAAAAAGAAGTTATCGTACGCCAGCAGGAACTTTCAGCCCAGATCGAGCGTCAGGCCGATGCCGAGAAATACAAGGCAGAAAAAGATGCGGAGGCCAAGCTGGTACAGCGTCAGCGTCAGGCTGAGGCTGAGAAATACGAGCAGGAAAAAGCAGCCGAGGCTCAGAAGGCTAAGGCTGATGCCACAAGATATGCGGCAGAGCAGGAGGCAGCAGGTATCAAAGCCAAGGGTGTTGCTGAGGCTGAGGCTATCAGAGCCAAAGGTCTTGCCGAGGCTGAGGCCATGGAAAAGAAGGCTGAGGCTTACCGCAAGTACAACGGTGCCGCTGTCATAGAGATGATGGTAAAGATCCTGCCTGAGATGGCTGCAGAGGTTGCAAAACCGCTTGCATCCATAGACAAGGTGAACATATACGGTGGCGGTTCCGGATCGGACGGCAGCGGTGTTTCACAAATATCAGGCAACATGCCGGTGGTCATGAAGCAGGTGTTTGATACCATGACCGAGGCAACAGGCGTTGATTTCACCGAGATAATGCGTGCTTCCACCTACGATGCAAAAGTCACCAAGAACATCAACGTGACAGGTCTTGAGAACGCAGCCGGTGCAGCCGCAGCAACTACGGCCGCTGCTGCCGCAGCAACACCGACAACGGGTACTGTTCAGTAAAGTGCTGATAAGACAGCATAATAGCGTATGTGAAAGTTTACCGGGCTGACCGATTTCCCTTAAGGGAGATCAGCCAGCCCGGTATTTTTTTGGGGAATGTCATGCCTCCTTTTTTCTTGTGCTTGCTTATATGAGCACATTTATGTTATAATCAAAAGGACTATAGGCAGGTGGTGAAAAAAGTGAAATATGATATAACAGTAAATCTGTCAGCAAAGGATCTTTTTGAGTTTAATATGTACCATTCGTATACCCACAGTCAGGGTATAGTGTCCATTATAGCGGGGATTGCCGCCTTCGTGCTGGCTTTCACGGAACGCGGGAAGATAACACCGGGACTGTTTGCGGTATACATCATAATGGGATTTGTGATCCTGGGGTATATACCCTTTACGCTCATGATGAGATCGCGGATGGCAGCGGGGAAGGGCGGTACATTTGCCAAACCCGTGAACATCACCATTAGCGAGGAAAGCGTAGGTATCAGGGTAGGTGAAGAAGAGAATGTCATCCCCTGGGAAGAGATCTACTGTCTCAAGGATCGCAGAAATCAGTTCCTGATATACACGGGCCGGATCACGGCGCTCATCATACCAAAGCGCTTTACATCAGACGACGTGATAGAGCATGCCAAGCAGTTTTACCGGCAGCATTCCGGTGAATGACGGGGAGATGGGG
>JAFYAD010000050.1 GCA_017540915.1 Lachnospiraceae bacterium | reverse complement strand
CTGTTGCCGCTGTTGTACAAGAACGGTTTCAGGGGAACGGTGTTTGCAACGAAAGCCACCTGCGAACTCTGCAGCATCATGCTGCAGGATTCCGCACATATACAGGAATTCGAAGCAGAGTGGCGCAACCGCAAAAATATCCGTTCCGGCCGTGAAGAAGTGATACCCATGTATGATATCTATGATGCCAAGGGCGTTATGGAGCATTTTACGGAGTGTGCCTATCATGAAGTTATAGAGATAGAACCGGGACTTAAGGTTCGTTTTGTGGATGCGGGTCATCTTTTGGGTTCGGCGTCCATCGAGTTCTGGGTTACCGAGGATGATATCACCAAGAAACTTGTCTTTTCGGGTGACCTTGGAAACGGCCACAGACCGCTTATCAAAGATCCTGAGTATATAAATGATGCTGATTATGTCATAATGGAATCCACCTATGGCAATCGCAATCACGACACACCGCCGGATTATGCGGTGGAACTGGCAAAAATACTGAACACCACCTTCACAAAAGGAGGCAATGTGGTGGTTCCGGCATTTTCTGTGGGTCGTACACAGGAAATGTTATATCACATCAGGCGTATAAAAACGGAAAACCTTCTGCCTGAGTTCAGGAACTTTGAGGTGTTTATAGACAGCCCGCTGGCTGTGGAAGCTACCAATGTTTTCCATAAAAACGATATGGACTGCTTTAATGAAGAAGCGAAGAGCATGGTGGAGGCAGGTGTCAATCCCATCCGTTTTGACGGACTGAGGGTTGCGGTATCAAGCGATGAATCCAGACAGATCAACTTTGATCCGAAGCCAAAGGTCATCATATCGGCATCCGGCATGTGCGAGGCCGGACGTATCCGTCACCATCTCAAGCACAATCTGTGGCGCAGCAATTCCACAATACTGTTTGTGGGCTTCCAGTGTGAGGGGACTCTGGGGCATTCTCTGATCAACGGCGCGGACAAAGCAAAGCTTTTCGGTGAGGAGATCGAAGTAAAGGCTTGGATAGTAAATCTTCCGGGTATCAGCGGACATGCGGACATGGATCACCTCACGGCCTGGATAGAACATTTCAAGACCGGAAAACCACCCAAAAAAGTATTTGTGGTCCACGGTGAGGAAACCTGCGCCGAGGGATTTGCAAAGCATATAGTGGAAGATGTGGGAATGGATGCTGTGGCGCCCTTCAGCGGAGACACCTATGATCTCATCACGGGTGAGTGTATTGCGGAGGGAGATCGCAGGAAGGTTGAGAAGAAACAGATATTCAAAGCCTCCGCTACTGTATTTGACCGCCTGGTAATGACAGGCGAGCGTTTGGCTGCGGTAATCAAAAAATGCCGTGGCATGGCCAACAAAGACCTTGCAAAGTTTGCAGATCAGATCAATGCCCTGTGTGACAAATGGGAAAGATGATCTGACGGTGAATGATCATGAAAAAAATCTGGCGTATTCTTATCATAATTTTGACCTATATATGCGTTATGCTGACAGTCTTTACATACACGCAGAATCTGGGGCTCACGGTGACACTGGCGCTTCCTCTTGCCATCATAGTCATATTGGCTGTGGGCGCGATGTTCTTTCTCGGTGAGAAGGAAGAGTTTGACACAGATACAAAAACCGGAAAAAAAGGTTAAAATTTACAAAATGTTTACAATTTGTGCATATCCAAAACACATTTGTTGTATAAAATCAGATACATCAAAAGGGAGCTCCCAGGTTGATGACGGTTTGGACGGCTCCCGCCAAACAAATATCCGGCATGCCGGTTTTGTATATTTTTTTCATAATACATCTCCTCTTTTATCCGACCCTTTGGGTCGGATTTTTTTTGTGAAAGGGTAGACGATTTTTGTTTTTTATGGTATCATCGGAAGGATTGATTGTGGATAAGTGTCGGCATTGGCAATACAAAAAGATTTTATTTTTTTGTTGCAACCTTTTTTGACTATCCGGTGTATCACTATCAGAACGGTCAAAAAAATGCGGGTCTGATGCTTACCATATAGAATTGATGCAGGGAGAAAGATGCACATATGGATGCAGAGACAGTAGTACGCACATACAGCAATATGGTATATAGAGTGGCTATGCGTTACGTGGGCAATGCGACAGATGCGGATGACGTTTACAGCGAGGTATTCCTGCGTTATTTCAAGAAGGAGAGAAACTTCGAGAGCGAGGAGCACAGAAAGGCATGGCTCATAAAAGTTACCATTAATTGCTCAAAAGATCTTTTTGCCGACAGACATCCCTATGAAGATATCACAGAGATGCAGATAGAGCAGGAAGATAACGGTCCGGCGACAGAGGAGGTCATGGATCTCAGGAATGCCATAAAGCAATTGAAACCTGAATATCGTGAGGCCATCACAATGTATTATATAGAGGGTCTTTCGGTCAGGGAGATATCGGAGCTTTTGGACAGACCTGAGAATACTGTCAAATCTCATCTGAAGAGGGGCAGGGAGAGTCTGAAAGCTGCGCTTGAAGCTGCAGACAAGGCCGTGTAGAGATCACATAAATTGGAGGCATTATCATGGAAAGAGAGAGAATTGCAGAGCTTTTGTCTTTGGCTTTGAATGAGCCGAGACCACCGGAGCGTCTGGTGGAGAGGACATGCTGGAAAGCCAGGGCTGCAGAGGAGAGATTCAGAGCGGCAGCACCAAAAAAGCCGATTACAACACAAAAATCGCCGGATATTCAAAAAGGACTTCCCGGCAGGTGAGATGTATGGGATCAGCGTATGCTGTTTTCATAAATAAACCAGGAAAACTAATAACCGGCAGATCCACCGGTATAAATGTTTCCCGAGGCACAGGGGATTCTTATCCCCTGCACAAAATATAAGTCGACTTATAAAGTAGGAGGAAAAACATGAAAAAATTATCAGAAAAGATCAAGTATGCAGTACTCATGGCAAGCACAGCCATCATGATGGCTCCTGTGACAGCCAGTGCTAATTCTAACTCGCCGGATTTCGCAGGTGTTTCAAAGCCGATCATTGACCTTATCAAGAGCCTTTTGACACCGGTTATCGGTATTGTAGGCGCGCTTGGCAGTATTTACTGTGTATTCCTGGGAGTTAAATTTGCAAAGGCAGAGGAGCCTCAGGAGAGAGAGAAGGCAAAGAGCCATCTCAAAAACGCTATCATTGGTTTTGTACTCATCTTCGTGCTGATGCTGGTACTCAGACTTACCATCGATCCGCTTACAAAGTGGGCTACAAAGACTACAGTATAATCAATCCCCGGTTTAGGGAACATGTCTGTCGGGCGGTGCGGATTACTATAGGGTCCGTGCCGTCCCCGGATCGGCAGGCACATCGGACGTGATCCGATGCAGGGTATGCGGGAGCATATTCTGCATCGGATCATGGAGATACAAACAGAGAGATGCTTTCAGAGATATCGGAGGTATAACATGAAGAGGGACAAGAGATTCAAATTGAAAATATCCGCAGTTGCCGGAACGATGCTGCTTGCATTAGCAGCATGGGGAATGGCGGGGGATACATCGGCGGAAGCAGCACAAAACCCGGATCCCAACCATACGACAAGTTTTATAGAGTGGACGAGAGTAGATGACCTTAAAGATTTCAAGTATACTTTTACCGGGTTTCTTTCATACAGCGATAAATGGGTTACATTGGGTAATAGCTATGACTCTCAGGGACGTTACCGCAGTTCCAGCTGGAGCGAACAGGACGGACTCTGGTATATGCAGGACAGAAGCGACGATCCTTACATAGATCTGACGGTTAAACCGGGTGGAACCTTTATCACAAAAGACACCATGAATGCTCCGAAATTTCATTACACAGGTACGGACGGCGATAACGTGGGCAGCTGCAAATATGCCATTCAGATGATGCCTAATGATAAGTATCTCTGGGTAAATTCGCACAATCTGCATTTCTGTGACAGCGGAGATCATTTCACTTTTATCAGTGACAACGATATGAGCAAAAAAGACAGGGATGTCAGCCGCAACATGCCCGATTCCACATACAAGATATTCTATAACCGCAGCGGTGCAAAGGACACGTTCATAGATACCTATGCAGGCTGGACCATCAACAGCTGTGGTGATTCCGGATGGGGAAAGGCAAGCTATTTTAAGATTTTCAAGGCAACTGAGAAATTCTACAGTGTTATAGATGAGCCCTGTACTATAGAGAAGATCTTTAAGATAGAGAACGACTTCCTGCTGAAAGACGGATGCACCCTTACTATTCCGGAAGGTCATGTATTGACTGTCACAAAAGGTTCTTTCTTTGTGAACGGTACCATAAATTGCTACGGAACATTATTGGTTCAGGACGGAGCCACCATAATACCTTTTTCACCTTCGAAAGGAGGCGGACAGATTAATCTTATAGGCGGTACCATGATAGTGATGCCGGGTGGCAGGGCGATGATCGGACTTGGCAAAGAGTGCCTTAATTCGACACAGAATGCCACATGTACTTTCAAGGCTTATACAGATCCGACGGGCAAACAGGCACCGAGACAGTCTCTGGTAGTGAATCACGGTCTGCTTTCAATAGGCAGGGTTGACATGAAAGATAAAACCACCATAGAGAATCACAAGGGCGGAAGACTGTTCCTGGGTTACAATGTGCGCAAATACTTTAAGAAGTTTGTGAATACAAAATATAACACAGATTCCAACGCTGCCACTCTGGGACTTGATCCTCATTACGGTTCATTCACCCCTGCGTCAACTTCTGTTATAAAAGCTTATGAGGGCAGTGCCATTACAGTCGGGAACAGACCCGGACTTAAAAGTTCTGTTGATATAAATTACTATTACTATGACTCAAAGGGTAATGAAGCTCATTACACTAAGATCTGATTGTTTGTAACAGATTATATGAGGGTAGAATATGAAAGATTTATTAGAAAAAATCAAACCGCAGTTATTGGCTTTATATGTATTCCTGGGTGTGTTTGCCGTCGGAGTGCTGGGGTTTGTGGTAAGGCTTGTCACCGAAAATCTTGATAATCTGAGCAAAGGAAAGCCAATTGTAACGGATTTCAGATTGCTGTTACAGCCCTTGACATGGATAGAGGGAGTGATCGCTGCCGGATTTCTGTTTTTGATCTTCTTTATCAATGACTACCATTCAATGTCCAGCCGCAAGATGAAAGAAAAGAAGGGGCTGGACGCCATGGTGGAGGGTGCTCTTGAGAACAGCCGTTTCCTGACAGATAAAGAGAGAGACAAATATTTCCCGCTTTTTACATACGATCAGCTCAAAGATTCCAAGAAAGACGGTATTCCGGTCAGAGCTTATGTCAGCGGCAAGAAGATGTACATCAATTTCCTGCCCGGAGCGCATTCGCTTATCATCGGTGCTACCGGTTCAGGTAAGACGACTACATTCATCAATCCCATGATTCAGCTTTTGGGTGCAACCAGTGCCGGAAGCTCTATGATCATGACGGACCCCAAGGGAGAGCTTTTCTCCCTTCACTCAAAGTTCCTCCAGTCCAGGGGCTACAACGTGTTGCTGCTCGACCTGCGTGATACTTACTCATCAAGCCGCTGGAATCCTTTGGGCGGCGTGTGGGATATGTATCAGGATTATCTTTTTGCCGGGAACGGCATAAAGGCTCACAGGGATCCCATGGAGAATTATCCGGATCTCAAGCAGATGGATGGTCCTGCGGAGCCGGATGAAGTCTGGATCGAATGGCAGGGAAAGGCATATGCGGATGCATCTCACTGCCAGGATGATATAGCAGTCACAAGACAGAGAATATATGACGAGATGTATGAGGACTTAAACGACCTTGTATCCGTTATCTGTCCTATCGAAAATGAAAAAGATCCGCTTTGGGAGAAGGGCGCCAGATCCATTATTATGGCGACCTGTCTTGCTATGTTGGAGGACAGTGAAGATCCGGACCTCGGTATGACCAAGGATAAATTTAACTTCTTCAATCTTAACAAGGCTCTCACCAATTCCGAAAATGAATTTGAAGCACTCAAGAAATACTTTGAGGGCAGAAATCCCCTGTCGCAGGCAGTCACACTGTCCAGACAGGTTCTTTCTGCTGCAGAGAGTACTATGAGTTCTTACATGTCCATAACCTTCGATAAGCTGAACATGTTCAACGACCGTGGTCTCTGCGGTCTTACTTCGGCTACCGATATCAAGGCAGAGGAGTTTGCAGAGAAACCCACGGCTCTCTTCATGAAGATTCCGGATGAGAAGGATACCAGACACGGTCTTGCAGCCGTATTCATCCTGTGTATGTACAAGGCTCTGATCAAGGTTGCCAGTGCGAGAGAGGACTTAAGCCTTCCCCGTAATGTATATTTTATACTGGACGAGTTCGGTAACATGCCCAAGATAGAGAAATTCGACAAGATGATCACCGTTGGTCGTTCACGTAAGATATGGTTCAACATGGTGGTACAGAGTTATTCCCAGCTCAATAACGTATACGGTGAGAAAGTGGCGGATATCGTAAAGTCTAACTGTGGTATGAAGATGTTCATCGGTTCCAATGATATCGGAACCTGTAAGGAGTTCTCCGAGCTCTGCGGTAATGTTACTGTCAGAACATCCAGCACTTCGGCCAGCATGGGAGCCAAAGAGGGTGATTACAGCGTATCCAACCAGCAGCAGGTTCGTCCCCTTATATATCCGTCAGAGCTTCAGAAGCTCAATAATAAGGAGTCTACCGGAAATGCCATAATTGTTACCTTCGGTAACTACCCGCTGATGACCAAGTATACACCGAGTTATCTGTGCAAATACTACCAGATGGGACAGATGGATCTGGGAGAGATCCGCAGCAATATGTTCCGCGCTGATGAGGTATTTTACGATCTGTCTGCCAGAAATGACGCGGTATTGGGAGAGTCGGGGGCTGAAAGTGCCTGATGGAGTATTTGTCCTATCGGGATATTGAACACTATAAGACAGGAAGATGAGAGTTTGATTATGGGTCTTCAGAGATTTTTTAAGAGCATTATATTTAGGAGCGCGTGTGTAGCAGGAGTGGGGTTGCTCACTCTTTCATTGGCGCCTGTCAGCGCTGCGGCCAGCGATTTTGATTACAACGGAGAGATCGATCCCTTCACCGGCGAACCGACAGGTGAAGACAGTTCCCTTCTTGATTTCAGTTTCGACGAGGATGAGGATCAGGGCGGTACTGTTTGGATAAATGACAGATGCTACTATGATTTCGGCAGGTCATGTTATGTTTTTCCGGTGGATGACCAGGGCGGAGAGATATCATGCAGCGTTGCAGATGGCATGATCGTTCAAAATAATGTTGACTTTTCTGCAACCGATGGCATAGATCCCAGGGTATATTTAAATGGAAACGTAATAGATCACAAAAATGGTCAGTTTACTTATGTAGGCAGTTATATCGTGACCGTAATGAACGCAGGTAATGAAACACAGATCTTGGGATTTACTATCTGCGGAGAGATGACCAATTCGGTTATGGGTTATGCAATGCCTGAGGGATTTGACATCATATCGGTTTCCTACAACGGCGAAGATACAGGGTACTACGGTGGCTATGTGGACATGTCCGAAGAGGGCAAGTATTATGTGGCATATGAATGCTACCAGAATGGTCTTGAATACGCCCTAAACCTTACGGTGGACATCACACCGCCAACACTGGTGCTGGAGGGTGTAAATGAAAAGGGCAGAGCAAGCGGCCCCGTCACCATTGTTAATGAGGATCCGGATGCTTCAATTTCCATCGCCCGGGATGGAAAAGAATTCCCAATGGTGGTATCGTACGTTCTTACTCAGAGCGGAAAATATGTTGTAACTGTGACCGATAAAGCAGGTAATTCTACCGAGTACCAGTTCATCATCATGATATACCTCGACAGCTACGGAGTAATTCTACTGATCATACTCATACTGATCATAATAGCAGTGGGCGTGTATATCTACTATACTCGAACCCATCTGAAGATCAGATAGAGTAGTTGAAGCGCGGAGGGATATTTATGAATTACCTATCATTAATCAGAATCGGGGATATTGTGGATGGCATATTCGGTGCCGGAGGAGATATTGTAGACAGCATTATGGATAGTATCGCTGAGGCCATTGCAGATCTCTTCTACAAATTCTTTTATGGCATAGTGATAGCTATCTGTGAGATCATTCGTCTGGTATACGAGGTATATAGTGTTTTTGCCGGTGTTACAAAAGTTACCTATGACGGAAAAGCAACTTACCTGACAAATGTTTTCTTCGAAAATAAGACAGTGTCAAATATATATATGGGCATGGCCTTTATAGGATTTGCACTGTGTATTGCGGCCACTATGGTGGCTGTCATCAAGAAAATGTTTGACGGACGTGACAAGGATCAGCGTTCCATGGGAGCAATCTTAGGCAGTATGGCCAAGAGCCTGTTGCTGATATTCAGCATGAATTTTATTCTGCTGGTTGTCATATCTTTTTCAAATAAGTTGATGCAGCAGGTCAATTATGTGTTCGATTATGGTGATGATCTCGGCAAACCTAAGAAGATTGAGTTTACGGATGAGCAGTTTGCATCCATGGCCAGGATATTCAATACCATAGGAAACTACTCCCTTAATGATTCACCGGATACATCATATAACATCAACAGCTGTTACAATGCGGTGAGACCGGAGCTGAAATATCTTCTGGATGAGGGCGTTTTTGAGCTTTATTATGTTACGACAGATAAGGATGGCAATGAGATAAGTACATGGCAGTCATTGCTGCAGAGGCTGGTAAATGCCGCAAATGTCGATACAGAACTTAAACTGGATGTATATAACAAGCCTGTTTCGGATGCAATCCTGAATATTATGACCGAAATGAAGACTAACACAGGCTTAAGGCCGTTGGCCAGCTACGAAAGACTGTCCATCAGTAAGGACAAGGCGCAGGATGTATCTCTGGAGCAGTTCCTTTTCCTGGTATGTACCTATAAGGCTGCTAAGAATACAGTTTATAACCAAAATCCATCCATGACTGATGCACTCCGCGGACCATATTATTACGGTCAGAAGAGTATTTACGACTATGATGCCGTCTATGCGGACTTTTCTCTCAGTCTTTACAGGTATAATTATCTGTTGCTGATACTGGGAGGATATATGCTGTTGTGGAACATATGTATGATAGTGTTCTCATGCATATCCAGAATCTTCAACATGATGTTGTTGTATCTTATAGCGCCGCTTATCTTTGCTTTTGAGCCGGTGGATGACGGTGAGAAACGCAAGCAGTGGACGGTCGCATTTACCGTACAGAGCACATCCGTATTGGCCACAGTCATTGCCATGAGAGTGTCGATGCTGTTCATACCCATCATCATGAGTGATAAGCTGGTTCTTTTCACAGATGTCACCATAAGCGGAACATCTATTAATATTGGACCTATATTAAATCTTATAGGTAAGCTTTTCATGATGATAGCCGGTTTTTCGGTATCAAAGAAGGCCAGCGGTATGCTGACAGGTATCATGGCAAACAGTGCAGGTATGCAGTCTATAAGCCAGGATGCAACTTCGGCAGCAGATACTGCCATGGATAAGATGTTCGGTTGGGCTAAAGGCGGTGGCGGTTCTTCCGGCGGAAGCAGCGGTGGAAGCAGCAGCGGTGGCGGAAGCAGCGACGGAGGCGGAAGCGGCAGCGGCGGCGGAAGTGGCAGTGGCGGCGGAAGCGGCAGCGGAGGAGATCTTCCGGACAACAATCACGGTTCATCAGATGACGAACCCGAGCCGGTACCTGACAACGGTGGTGGTAATCCTGTTCCGGATAATAACGGAAATAATCCTCCGCCGGCAAACGGATAATAAATATCGAGCTATTTCTCCGAAGACAGGGTCTTTCTGTCTTCGGGGTTTGTTGCGTTATTAAGGGAGTGTGACAAAACATTGATTTTGACAGACTTCTCCCGAAAAATTATTTAAGAGGGATTGGATATGAGATTTATACCCGGAAAGACAAAAGTCAGAATAGAGCTTTTTAAAGGGGTTTCGATAGCGGATGTAATAGTGGCCGCCATTGGTCTGGCCATGCTGGTGCTTGTTATCCTGTCGCCTCTGCCGTTTAAGTTCGGGATCGCGATTGCGGTATTCTCAGTAACAGCACTTTTGCTGCTGCGTCTTGATACTGAGCCGACCTACATGATGCTGTTGCATATCATAAGGCATTTTGGATATGTTCGTCGTTATGCAAGAGTATATGACGACAAGCTCCTCAAAAAGAAAGACAACAAAGAGGAGATGAAGCAGGAGCTTTTGGAACAGAATGATGAAGCTGCTGCAGAAAAAGAAGCCGCCAAACAAGAAAAGAAAGCAGACAAGGAGAGCGAGAAGCTCAGCAAGCAGGCATTAAAAGAGCTTATAAAGCAGGAAGATAAGATATTAAAGAGCAAGACTGCCACCGAGGAGGAGAAAAACGCGGTCTGGCTCGCCAGGGCAGAGCGCAGTGCTGCCAAGAAGAAAGCAAAAAATGAGGCAAAGCAGGGCAAGGAAGAGAACGCCAGCTATGCTTTTATGGATAATATCATGCCCTTTACAGGCATAAAGGAGAGTTTGATCGAATACGGTGGCAGCTATTATGGCGCCGTTATTGAGATAGATCCGGTGGAATTCAGATTTTTCAGCCCTCACAGGCGTAACAACTCCATTGAAGCCGGTGTCGGCAGGGTGCTCAGAAGCGTACATATGGGATTTGCTGCCAATATTGTGAAGATTGAGCGTCCTATCATATATGATTCCTACATAGCAGTCGAGAAGGAAAAGCTTGCCCAGCTCCGCAAATCTTATGAGAGCGGCATGATGAACGAGGCTGAGTTCCAGGCCAGAGTGGATATAGAAAACGACAGATTGACCGAGCTCAAAGGTCTGTGCACGGATCACCAGGTAGTAGCGCCGTTCTATTACATGGTTTTGTTTGAGAGTGATAAAAAGCAGTTGAATCTTCAGGTGAGGAGCGCCTTAGATAACCTGCATAATGGAGAGCTCAGCGCAAGACGGTTAGGTGATGCTGAACTTGCGGTTTTCCTTAAGTACACCAACCAGATAGATTTTGACGAGCGTGAGATCAAAGATGTAAAGCCTGAGGATTATGTTCAGTGGGCAATGCCCGAAAAACTCAATATAAAGGCCAGAACAGTCGAGATCAATGATATCGTGACTCATAACTTCAGAGTGGTCAATTACCCCTCGATGGTGGGTGATGCCTGGCTTGCGGGAGTAATGTCTGTTCCGTCCACAAAGGTTGTTGTAAAATGCAAGCCCATGGACAGATTAAAGGCTATACGTACCATCGACCACTCTCTTCAGGAACTGAGAGGTCAGTACAATGCTACCGGTGTGGATTCCAAGCGTATAGAGCTGCAGTCCCATATAGAAACATTGGGAAAGCTTCTTGTGACATTGCAGGGCGAAGGCGAAGAGCTGATGGAATGCAATGTTTATATCACTGCTTACGACCTTCATACCACAAATGTGTCAAGGGGTGAAGATAAACTAAAGTCTCTGCTGCCTGATATTTCCGGCATGAAAAAACATGTACGCAGGACATGGCAGGAGAGCAACTTCAGACTAAGTGCGCTGGATTTTGATCAGATGGATGCATTTATTGCAACCCAGATCAGCGCGTACGATCCCCAGTCAAAACAGGGACGCGGTATCCCCAGCAACTCCATTGCGGCCGGTTACCCGTGGATCTATGCTCATATAGCAGATAAGGCCGGTTTCAAACTTGGCGTCAGTGACGGTGTCCCGGTATTTATAGATTTCTTCCGAAGAGACTCCGAGAGAGTTAACTCCAACATGGTTATCATCGGAAAGTCCGGATCAGGTAAATCCTATGCTACCAAGAGTCTTCTGTCAAATCTTGCTTCGGAGGATGCGAAGATCTTCATATTAGACCCCGAGAACGAGTACTCGGAGCTTGCGCACAATCTTCACGGTAAGGTCATAAATGTGGCTAACGCCCAGTATGGAAGGCTTAATCCTTTCCATATCATCACTGCGCTTGATGACGATGAAGGCGGCAATTCGGGCGGAAGCTTTTCTACCCACCTGCAGTTTTTGGAGGAGTTTTACAGACAGATCCTGCCTGAGATCGATAAGGATTCATTGGAGTACCTTAACAATCTTACAGAGCGTCTCTATACCAACAAGGGCATTATGCCTGAGACAGATCTTTCAAAGCTGACTCCGGAGGATTATCCTATATTTGATGATCTTTACGATTCAATTCTGGAGGAATTTGAGAGGACAGATAACGAATACATAAGATCGCTTTTGCGTTCACTCATCAACTACGTGGCTAAGTTCTCTACCGGCGGCCGAAATGCCAATATCTGGAACGGACCTTCTACGGTCACCACCGAGGAGAACTTTACGGTATTTAACTTCCAGGCGATGCTTTCAAACCGCAATACCACCATCGCTAACGCACAGATGCTGCTGGTTCTCAAATATATTGATAACGAGATCATCAAAAACAGGGATTACAATACCAAGTACGGATTAAAGAGAAAAGTTGTAGTAGTAATAGATGAGGCCCATGTATTCATAGATACCAAGTTCCCTGTGGCCTTGGATTTCATGTTCCAGCTGGCTAAGCGTATCCGTAAATACAACGGTATGCAGATTGTTATCACACAGAATATCAAGGACTTTGTGGGAAGCGAGGAGATTGCCAGAAAATCTACGGCTATCATCAACGCCTGCCAGTACAGCTTTATATTCTCTCTTGCACCCAATGATATGCAGG
>JAFYAD010000049.1 GCA_017540915.1 Lachnospiraceae bacterium | reverse complement strand
CATGTCCATGACAAGGCTTGACGAAGCCGTTATGGTGACGCAGGAGATAACATCCAGGTATCCGAAGTTTTCATACACCATCGTGTCACCCACCGACGATCTGTATCAGATGGTGGAGTACGGTTATCACGAGGAGCTTGTGGATTTCATAAACGGGGCATATCTTTATGATTATCTTATCCCTACGGAAAAGATATTCATATTTTTGGAAAAGAATTCTCTGTGCTACGGACAGGATCATTTTTATGAGTATCCTGCGCTTTTGGCAGACAATAAATATCAGAACATGGACTGGGATTATCCCACTGTGGGAGATGATATATATGCGGTACCCATATCGGATGATCTTGTAGATGAAGAGAAAACATATTATTTTGGCAGCTCGGAGAATTATAAAAATGTCGCCATAAGGACAGAGCTGGAATCAAAGCTTGCCAGATGGTGCAGGGATTTTGAAGAATACTATCCCGGTGAGCTGAAGGTTTTTTTCGAAAATGATGATTTTGTGTGCTATTACATTGAGCAGAACACGCAGAATTTCTACTATCTGGGACTATGGTCCGATGAGATGGAGTGAGAAAGCTTCAGTGAGAACAGTGGGTGTCAGGTGACAGAAGTCTGTTTATGGGATCTGAGATGGAGCCGGAGTTTGAGCAATGCGTAAGGTTGATGAGATACAACAGTATGTTTTGAATATATTAAAGACCACGGTCATGGGTGCAGGAGACCTCACGGATCTTCTGGACGGAAATGGCATTATCGGAATTCATACTCCGGAAGATCCCAATGGTTTTGAAGCATTTGCAAAGATAAGCCGGGTACTGGAGACGCAGAAGATCCTGCCCCTCACCTATGATTTCTGGAAGGCCTCGTCCTACCGGTTTGATGCGCTGGATAAAAAGACGGCGGAATGCTGTATGGATTTCTATCAGATATTATCATGTACCTCCGGCGTAATGCGCTTGTTTGATGAAGAAAAGATCGGCTGCGTGTTGTTGAAGGGAATATCCATCGCAAAGCTTTATCCCGGCCCTGAATACAGGAAAAGCTCCGATGTGGATATATTGCTGGCTGACAGAAATGATGCGGACAGAGCCTGTGAGCTTTTGGAAAAGAATGGATTTGTCCGGGACAGTGAGCCCCACTCACTCCATCACATTGAGTTTATGTCACCGGGAAATGTTCTGCTGGAGCTGCACACGGAAATGGCAGAGCCCTTTGATAATGAGAACGCCAACAGGCTTTTAAATGAGCTTGCGGCAGCAGGCTGTGGGAGAAGAAAAGAATTTGTTTATGCAGGTGAATCGACATATATATATGACAGTGCAGCTTTGGGCTTATCCATCGTGATACATGCCCTGCAGCATTTTATGCGAAAAGGTATGGGGATAAAGATGCTGCTGGACTGGGCTGTGTTTTTACAAAACGAGGACTTCGATGAAAAAGTTGCCGGGGAGTTGAAGGGTTACCTGAATAAGCTTAAGATAGCGGGATTCGCGGATGCCCTGACAAGGCTTTCGTGTTGTTATCTTGGGGTGAATATCTCCAAGGCATCGATGTTATGCGATGATTGTCACAGTCCGCTCAAGGATTGGGAAGATGCTTTTCTGGTGGACATGTTCGAAGGCGGAGAGTTCGGAAAAGCCGGGGACGACCGGATGGTGAATCTGCGTGGAACGGGATTTTGGGATTATTTCAGGGAGTTTCATCACCAGATGCATCTGAATTTTCCTGTGGCGGGAAGAGTTTTCCTGATCTGGCCCGTGCTGTGGGTGGTGACTCTGGTGCGTTTCCTCGTCAACAATCGAAAGCTTCGTGGTATTAAGACCGGTGATATTTTGAAAAATGCGGGCGAGAGGGGAAAGATAGCGGCCGGCATGAGGCTGTTTGAATAAAAACGGACTGTGAACGGTAGATTTTTTGGAATGAATCTATGAGAGAAGATTACGACATTGATTTTGTGCTGCTGTGGGTAGACAGTAAAGATCCACTCTGGCAGGAGAAAAAAAGAGAATACGAGAAGTCGGGCGAATTTCCTTACCGGTCCTCGGAATTCAGGGATTACGGGGCGCTCAGGTACTGGTTCAGGGGCGTTGAAAAGTTTGCCGGCTGGGTCAGAAAGATACATTTTGTGACGGATGATCAGATACCTGAGTGGCTTAATGCGTCATCGGAAAAAATGAACATTGTAAAACATTCCGATATCATGCCGGAAGAGATCCTGCCGGTTTTCAACAGTAATCTGATAGAAGCATATCTGAACAGGATACCTGATCTTGCGGAACATTTTGTTTATTTCAATGACGACATGTTCCTGACGGACAGGGTAGGGCGAGAGTATTTTTTCAGGCAGGGGAAACCCTGCGATATGCTGGCGTTCCAGCCTGTGGTGGCGAACACGGAAAATCCCGTCATGACCTATATTTATACCAATAATACCATGGCGCTGGCAAAGCATTTTGATAAGAGAGAGAACATAAAAAGGCAGCCCCGCGCATATTTTAAGATAGGCTATCCTCCTCTCTATTTTTTCTATAATATTTTGGATTCGATGATACCGAGATTCACGGGATTTTTTACGGCACATAATCCGTCCCCGATGTTAAAGTCCGTCATGGACGAGGTGTGGGGGGAAGAGCCGCAGGCTTTTGAAAAGATGAAGAATGCGAGATTCAGAAGCTCCGGAGATGTCTCACAGTATTTATTCAGAGAGTGGGCAAAGCTGTCCGGAAGATTTACTCCGGCCAATACATTGCGGGGATTCAGATACGTGAGCACGGATGAGAATTGTGACAGGATCTGCAGTTTTATCACAGGACAAAAGCAGAAGGTCATTTGTATTAATGATTCGGGTACAAAAGCCGAAATTGAAGATATGAGCCGGGCACTCACCGGTGCATTTGAAAAGATACTGCCGGAAAGATCCTCGTTTGAATTGAAATGAATGCAGGCTTTTGATGTTAGCAGAAAACAGGTGAAATCGTATATGAAAAAACACAACAGGTTAATACTGACAATATTAATATCATGCACGGTCCTTTTGACATCCTGCAAAACGGCAGACAGACCGGTGCTCCGGCACAATGTGCTGGTGCCGGATTACGATGTAAGCGCGGATGAGTATGCCGGGGGAGAAGGTTCCTTTGGAGGTGAGTTTTCGCAGGAAACCCAATATGAGAAAAAATCATCTTACATGATCTATTACGGTGCTCTGGATCGGGATATCATAGAAAATGCCAAACAGTATGAGCTGGTGATACTGCATCCGAGAATGGGAAATATCACAAGAGAACAGGTTCAGGAGATAAGGAGCAGCGGTACCATCGTGCTAGGATATATTTCCATAGGGGAGGATCTCAGAACTGCCGGTTTGTCGCCGGAAGACATGCTGAATGACAGTAGATATACCGGAGATAAGACAGGACCGAGGGTTGATCCGAGAACTGCGGGAGATACGACATTTGATAATGTTGATCCTCTTGGGAAACCGTCGGACGCAGGAGTGGGGTATGCATCATATTATCTGGATGATAACGATCATAACGGTAAGCCTGACATAAATCCGATCTTCAATTGTGCTTTTACCAATATCGGTGATCCCGCATGGTATGATGTTCTCCTGGACATGACAATAGACGGTGAGGATGGTATTCCGGGCATCAGGGAAATACTGGATGAGGACTATGGCAGAGGACTTGGCTGCGACGGTCTTTTCCTCGACACCATAGATACCTGCGCTCCCAACAGCTATACCTCCGAGGCGGACGTGAACATGACCCGGTTTGAGTGGACTGCCACGGGAGTTAAGGATTTCACCAAAAGACTGAAAAAAGATTATCCGGATAAATATATTTTGCAGAACAGGGGGATCTTTTTCTATAATCCATATCTTCCACACTACAAATACAATCCGAGGCATTTCGTGGATTATGTGATGTATGAGAGCTTTATGTTGGATTCCAATTCCACATCTGCCTTCAATGAAAATTATTACGGTGATAACAGATACAATTACGCACCGAAGCTCATGGCAGAAGCGGAGAGACCTGACGGTTTTCAGGTTCTGTCCTTGGGATATGCGGAGGGGCCTGAGGAGTATGAATTAAAGGCGTCTCTGATGGGTAACTCAGAGAAAGGACTGGATCTTCTGCTGGAGGATATGAAGGTCGCGGAAAATGAGACCGGATTTATGCACTACATAACTGATGGCGGAGTGACCCTGGTAAATAATTTTGTGCTGGAGCATCAGACAAAGAAGGATAAGAAAGCTCCGCATTGGACCAGTGTATATAATGATTCCACTGAGTGGCCTCCGGGGGCGCCGACCCCCAGGATAGGCATAGGGGAAGCGGTATCCGCTGAGGGCGGTATCACAGTGAGATGGGATGTGGCTCTGGATAAAAACGGGGTAGAGTATGTTTTATACTATCAAAAGGAACCCTTTGATCTCTCGGAAGACCCGGAATTGTCAAAGGCAGAGTCGGTGGTGCTGAAGCCGAAGGTTGGCGACGGATATGAGAACGGGGATCTCCTGCACACCTATCCGTTCCAGGACAAGGTGACAGGTCTCGAGAAAGGTACAAAATATTATCTTATCATCCGGGCAAGAGACAGGTCCAAGGCACAAAATGAAGAAGGAAATGCTGTGGTGCTGACTGCGGTGGCAGGTTAAAAATGTAGCACATTTAGTGCATTTTGATATATTTTCATTGTTTTTTTTAACCCTTTTAACAATTGACACATTTGTGGACAGAAGTTATACTTGTTAAAGATTTAGGTTACGGATTGGCATCCTAAGGCATAAGGCGATGGCTGTGATGTGTGACCTGTAAGTAGCTTAAATGCCATGTGATCGGGGTTAAGTTTTTGATGAAAGCGACCGATACACACTAAAAGGGAGGATAAGAACATGAAATACGAAAAGCCGATAGTAATGATCGAAGATGATGCCGTAGAGATGGTTTATGCCACAGGTTCAGGTTCTGAAGGCGCAAAGCTTCCGGATGATCTGACACCCGGAGAGCATCAGCATGTAGATGCGGGCGACTGCTGGTCAGTTACACTGAATAAAGACCAGACTGTTGCGCATGAGGGTTGGTGTACATTCAGAGTTATAGCAAATCACTCAAGATCCGGCGAGCACCTTTCCACAAAGACTACTGTTACCGTTACATTCAATCAGACTATTACAAATGCGCAGTTTGAAGGCTTTGTTGCCACTGCAAACGGTAGTACGGTTGTTTTGGAGAGAGAGTCT
>JAFYAD010000048.1 GCA_017540915.1 Lachnospiraceae bacterium | reverse complement strand
GTCGGTATAGTTGCCGCAAAATACAGTTCATCCGGTGTGGAGGGATTAGGATTTGCTATCCCGATAAACAAGGTGTCAGATACAGTTTCGCATGTAATCAAATGAATAAAAGCCTTTGTTTTGAGACCATTTCTTCGCTTTTAAAATTGGAAGGACGCACCAAAAGGGGCGTCCTTCATATAATTTACGAAGATCTAAAACCATTGTGCGAAAGGAAACATATATATGATAAAAAAGATAACAGGCATTATACTGGTGCTTATGATGACCGGTGTTTTGGCATCATGCGGTAACACGGGGAGTGCGCCTGTGTCACCGGATCCTGAAGAAAATACTGCTATTGGAGAAACGGTGGAAGACGGTACACATGATACCGGACAGTCACAGCAAAGCATCGGAACAGACGTATCAAAGGCAGATACAGATGAACCGGATTTCCGTATAGGGATTGTCACAGGATCTTTTTCACAATCCGAAGATGACAGGCGTGGTGCGGAGGCCTTCAGGGATAAATACGGCGCAGATATGGTCACACTGGCGATCTACCCGGATAATTTCACGGAAGAGTACGATGTTACGGTACAGACCATAGTAAACCTTGCCGATGATCCGAAGATGAAAGCTATCATTGTAAATCAGGCAGTTGACGGTACTGCTGAGGCATTTCGGCAGATCAAGGAGATTAGACCGGATATTATCTGTATTGCAGGTGAGCCATATGAGGATTTCTCGGATATCTGTCCGGTAGCGGATCTTGTGGTCTGCAATGACTTTGTTTCAAGGGGATATCTGGTGATACGCACGGCGCATGAGCTCGGGTGCGATACCTTTGTCCATGTTTCTTTCCCAAGACATCTGTCCTACGAAACTGTGGCAAGAAATGTGGATGTGATGCAGGCGGCATGTGAAGAGTTCGGCATGGAGTTCAAAATGGAGTCAGCTCCGGATCCCACGACTGAAGTGGGTGTTCCGGGAGCGCAGCAGTATATAACCGAACATGTGCCGGAATGGATAGAAACCTATGGTGAAAAATCGGCTTATTACTGTACCAATGATGCTCACACAGAGCCGCTTATACGTTCTCTTTTAACATGTGGAGGATATTTTATCGAGGCGGATCTTCCATCACCCACCATGGGGTATCCCGGCGCGCTTGATCTGGATCTGACTGCTGATTCGGGGGATTTTGAAAAGATAAATGCCAGTGTGGAAGAGGCTGTTGTGGCAAAGGGCGGTGCCGGCAGATTCGGCACATGGAGGTATTCTTACGGATATACATGTTCGGCGGGGCTTGCGGAACATGCGAGAAATATTATTTTGGGAAACAGTGTGACTTCAGAGATTGCAGATCTTGCCAAAGCATACAAAGAGTATTCACCGGAAGCGGATTGGAACGGTTCGGTTTATACGGATGCCGAAACCGGTGAGACAAGTGATAACACTATCCTGATCTATCAGGATACGTATATTTTCGGAGATCCGGGTTATTATATGGGGGCAACGGATGTTAAGGTTCCGGAAAAATATTTCAGGATCAAATGAGGAATTATGAATGGATAAACAGGCTAAACCGGATAATAATACAAAAGAGCATATTCATACCAGGCACATCATCCTGATACCTGTGATCCTGGTGTTCATTTTTGTGGCAGTGATGGTGGTCAATACTTCCAGGCTTACTTACAATGTCGCGGTATTGAATTCCGGGTCGGTGATTGAGGACAGGATCAAAAATGTTTCGTCTCTGGTGGAGAATCATCTGAATACAGCCGAAAACGTTCTTCAGATCACAGCGGATTCCGTGCAGCACATGTTGATAAGCGGCAGCACCCCGGCGAGAATCCACGAATTCCTGGTGGAAGAGTCCAACAATGTTGCGGAGCAGTTTGGTGAAAACTACTTCGGTATATACGGATATGTAATGAGCAAATATATGGACGGTCTTAACTGGGAGCCGCCTGCAGATTACGATCCGAAGACACGAGACTGGTATATCGTGGCAAAGAAAAGCAACGGAGAAGTGGCTATTGTGTCACCGTATTACGATGCGCAGACAGGATCCATGATCATTTCCGTATGCAGGATGCTGTCCGACAGGCAGAACATCCTGGCCATGGATGTTCACCTTGACGGAATACAGGAAATGGCCAAAGAGCTTACGATCAACGGAAAAGGCTACGGCTTTATTATGGATGAGACAGGATTTGTCATAGCTCATACGGATCCTGAAAACAACGGAAAATATATAGGTGTCACAACGGAAGGGACAGAGCTGTTAGAGGGCATAAAAAAAACAGGTTCGGGGACATTTGTTACTACATATGAGAACGACAAGTCGACAGTTTATGTTAACGGAATAATGAATGGCTGGTATGTGGTGATGGTAGTCAGCAACAGTGAACTTTACCGGGAGGTTACAAGGCAGCTGTTGTTCAATGCTTTTATCTGCTTTATGGTATTTATCATGATCGCTTCACTCTACTATGTTGCGCAAAGAAACGAGCGTGCGTATACAAAACAGATGGAAGAGATGAAACTGGAGGAGCAGAAGGCCGCATACGAGAGAAAGGTGCTTGAGCTTGAAAAGGATGCGGCAGACGCTTCAAACAAGGCAAAAAGCGATTTTTTGGCAAATATGTCTCATGAGATCAGAACACCCATGAACGCCATTATAGGTATGGATGAGATGATCCTGAGAGAATCCGGCGATCCGAAGATTACCAAGTATGCCAATAACATTCAAAGTGCGGGAAAAACATTATTATCTATCATAAATGATATATTGGATCTCAGCAAGATAGAGTCGGGCAAGATGGAACTGACACCTTCCGAATACGATTTTGCATCCGTGTTGAATGACATCGTCAACATGACCAAAAACAAGGCGAACGAGAAGGGTTTGAGGTATGAGCTTAACGCTTCGCAGGATATACCGTCCGTAATGTATGGAGACGAGATCCGCATCCGCCAGATCATACTGAACGTGGTAAACAATGCTATAAAGTATACTGCGGCGGGTAAAGTTGCCATTGACATTTCTTTTGATCCTGAAAATAATGAATTGAAGATCGTGGTTTCGGATACGGGATTTGGTATAAAACAGGAAGATCTTGAAAAACTCTTCGACAGTTTCCAGCGTTTGGATGAGAATAAAAACAGAAATATAGAGGGCACAGGACTGGGATTGAATATAACAAAACGTCTTGCGGAGATGATGGGTGGTTCGATCTCTGTGGAGAGTGAGTACGGAAAGGGCTCGGTTTTTTCCGTCACAGTTATACAGAAAGTCGTGGATGCTGCGCCGATAGGCAATTACACCGAGCGTCTTGAAAAAGCAGATGAAAAGAAGGAGGATTACAAGCCTATGTTGGTGGCACCTAACGCAAAAGTTTTGATCGTAGATGATAATGAAATGAACCTTGAAGTAATCTCGGATCTTATGTCAGATACCAAAATACGGATCAAAACGGCGATAAGCGGTCAGGAGTGCCTGGATATGGTACGTAGAGAGCGTTTTGATATCGTATTTCTGGATCAGATGATGCCGGGGCTTTCAGGTATACAGACGCTTTTGACCATACGACGTGAAAACC
>JAFYAD010000047.1 GCA_017540915.1 Lachnospiraceae bacterium | reverse complement strand
ATCCCGGCCAGGACTTTATTGACAGCCTCCCGGTTCCTGTCCGGATAAGCACTGTTCATAATGCCATATTCCAACTCCGCGTATGTAACGACAGAGATGCAGACATCCTTGCCGATGTGTTCTGCAAGCGTATGTGTGCATGCGGAATCAGCATGCCTCATGCAAAAGATGAGGATATTGGTATCGAGCATGTACATGATTATAATTCCACCCTGTTATTTGGTACTTCCTCTGGCCGTCCTTCCGCAAGGAAATCATCGGAGATCATAGAAAGCCCATCGAAAAACGTTTCATTAAGCGCTGCTTTTGGAGTAATGATCAAAGAGTCGCCAACCCTGTTGATAATCACTTCGGTATCCTCTATCTGATACTCTTTTGGAATCCTAATTGCCTGGCTGCGCCCTGACATAAAAGGTTTAGTTATATGTGTTGTAACTGCCTTCAAATGAAACACCTCCTTTTACTGTTATAATATACCGCGATATATCACATGTCAATTTTTTTGTATTGCTTCGTAATATCCGGAGGAGTATCTTCAGTCTTCGGCACGATAGTATACTTTATCGTCATACTCACCGTACTCGCATCCGACCTTTGATGCAGTTATCTCATCGATAAAAACGTTTTCCTTTCCGTTCTTTTCATATAGGCGGATCGTGCCCCAACCATTGCCTCCGTTCCAGAGGCGGTTGTGCTTTTTGGTACCGTCGGGTGCTTCGTAATTAATGAACAGCATGTCCTTCTTGTTGCAAAAAATCTCTGTTTCCATAACGGCGTGGATGTTTTGCTGACGCACGTGCCAGACTACGCGATCCTCCAGCTCTTCGAAGGAAAACTCGGTTTTTACGAGAAGATGCAGCTTGGAGAAATTAAAATCGTATTCCTTGCCCTCATAGTAAAAAACACCGAGGAGCCGTCTGTCCAGAGGGACGAAATAGATCTTCGGACGCCCGCCGCCTATATCGAATACACTGTTTTCGAGCTGCTTTCCGGTCTTTTTGCTGATGAGGCAGTTTGAGGAAAGCCATACCCACGGGCTGGTAAAATCACGTCCCCAGTTTTTATCCGCATAACCGTATGATCTTTCCGGGGAGACTGTGTATCTCCTGCCGTTAAACTCGACAAAACCGCTGTATGCACTCTTCATACCTTCGGCATGCCAATACATGGCAAAGGCTTCCGCATCCCTCAGAGGTTTGCTGGCTCCGTAACCGACATTGAAAGCAATCTGTTTGTCAATTTTCAATTCCCACTTCATCTCTCCTGCATCGCACATCCACTCGGGATGGGCGGCCGCGTCTTCACTCGTGATCGAGATGCTTCCCTTTAATGCGGTTTCACCGGCAAAGCAGTCATCTGCCGCTATACTGTACGGAGCTTTCTCATGGACAGATATATCTTTCCAGGCGAAAAAACGGTGTAACTGGCAGTGATCATCTCCCCATGTTCCGGCTTTGACCATGAGGTACGAAGGCTGTTTTCCGGTTTCGCGATTGCTCGCGAGCTGCCCGAAAACAGGCTCGTCTTCAGCAAGGTCCGGATTGCAGAGAAAGAACTCGATAAAGAAGGGGCGATCCTCTCCGGTAACCTCATCCTGTGCTGTGAATGAGTGCCACCACCAGTCATAGCCCTGATTTCTTAACGGACCATGAAGCATCAGTGCATCCCTTGTGATATCATGCTTGTTAAACATCATTAGCCTCCTGTGATCATTGTTTAAAAGAGTATATCTTACCCCAAAGAGTATTATATATCAGCAATAGGAAAAACGAAAGGCTGTTCGCTATTCAGGTGTTCGTATTGGACAGCTTTTCGTTTATACTTAGGGTACATTCTTCCCAGAGTTAAAAGCAATTTTTAATGCCAGAATGTAAAGACTAAATTCAGCCCTATCTGACGTTACTTCCGCACAGGATTTTTTTATAATACTTTATGTATTGGTTGCCCTGCCTGTGCGAAAGGAGGGAAGATGCAAAAAGGGGGTAATCAAAAACATTTGACTCTTTCTGATCGAATAAACATTGAGAAGGGGTTGAACAGCAATAAAACATTTGCCGAGATTGCCAGGCTGATTCATAAGGATCCCACAACGATCTCGAAAGAGGTTCGTAAGCATGCTAAAGTCACGGAATACAAGGGATTTGGAGGCATGCCATGTGAAGAAAACAAAGATGCACATTTCCCCTGTAATAAGAAACATGTTTGTGGTGATGAGGATTGTGACTATATATGCAGGACCTGTCGGGATTATAGATGCCGCGATGTTTGTAAGGAATATAGGCCTCAGCAATGCGAGAAACTTCAGAAACTTCCATATGTCTGCAATGGTTGCGGAAAACGAGCAGGATGTTGTAAGGAGAAGAGAATCTATTCATCGAAATATGCGGATGACTGCTATAGGAGTTTACTTTCTTCAAGCAGAGAAGGGATAAACCAGACTCCTGAGAGTATACAAAGGATGAATGATATCCTTACCCCACTGATAAAGAAAGGACAGTCAATAGCACATATTTATGCGACGCATGCAGAAGAACTCGGGTGCTCGAAAAGGACGACTTATACGTACATAGACAAAGGCGTATTTGAGGTGCGGAATATAGATCTCAGGCGCAAGGTAAAGTATAAGAAACGCAAGAAAGCTACTGAGACTAGCGCAAAAGACCGTTCCTACAGAAAGGGGCGTAACTATGAAGATTTTAGAAAAGCCGTCGAAAAGAATCCGGAAGCAAGCATCGTAGAGATGGATTGTGTTGAAGGGAGCAAGAAGTCATCTAAGGTTTTACTGACGTTAACATTTCGCAGAACCAATCTAATGCTTATTTTTCTTTTGGCAGCGCAGACCCAGGAAGAGGTTAAGCGAGTATTTGATTGGATGGAAGCCCAGCTTGGAACGAAGATTTTTAGGAAAGTATTTGAGATTATACTTACGGACGGGGGCAGTGAATTCTCTGACAGAAAAGGATTAGAGAGGGCGCAGGATGGCGGGCAGAGAACGACGGTGTATTATTGTGATCCATATGCTTTTTGGCAGAAGGGATGCTGCGAAAAGAATCACGAATATATCAGATATGTTCGTAAAAAAGGGGCTTCTTTTGATGACTTGACGCAGAAAAAAGTTACACTTCTGGCGAATCATATCAACAACACTAAAAGAGATAGCCTTAATGGGCATAGCCCATATGAGCTCTCACAGATGCTCATGGATAAGAAGCTGTTCGAAGTTATGGAATTAATAGAGGTGGTCCCGGATGACGTTAGACTTACTCCGGAATTGTTAAGATAAAAAAGTGTGTGCGCAGGCAGGTCTGAGACGATTGAAACGTGTATAAGTAAAATCCGGCATGTGGAATTTAGTCTCGCACACGAATTTCAGATGTTTACTTAGCATACCGTAAAAATGATTTTTTAGTTAAAAGCAATTTTTAATGCCAGAATGTAAAGACTAAATTCAGCCCTATCTGACGTTACTTCCGCACAGGATTTTTTTATAATACT
>JAFYAD010000046.1 GCA_017540915.1 Lachnospiraceae bacterium | reverse complement strand
TTTTGAGAAGTGGTGCTTCAAGAACGTGGTGGAGATCGAGCACGAAAGACAGCTCGTCAATGAACAGCGCGAAGCCCTTGAAAAAGAAAAAGAGGACTTAAAGTGGGAGCGTGTTGAATTCGAGAAGAACCGCGAGTCCAGAAAAAAGCTGATGGCAGCCGAGGATCGTGTTTTCGAGATGAAGCTGAATGTTTTGAAGCAGGAATACACAAAGCTTGCGGCGGAAAAGCAGTATCTTGAGAAACAAAAGCGCGCATTCAACGGAGGATATCAGCAGAACAGGACCACCGGAAATGCCGGCGCTAACACGGGAAGTACAGCGCACACCCGCACAGGCACTGCAAAATACGGCACGGTGTTCTTTGGGGGAGTCTTCGATGAGGCCACGCTTAAGAAGAGATACAAGGATCTGATGAAGATATACCATCCGGATAATTTAAGCGGTGACACCGGAGTTCTGCAGGAGATCAACTGCGAGTATGATATCATGAAAAAAAGCTATTGTGTTTCATAAAAATATAGTATAATATAGGACGCCTGCGGGCGTCCTTATATTTTTTTCAGAGCCCCCTCTGGCCTGCGGCCACGTTCCCCAAAAGGGGAAGGCTAAGACAAAGAGGGAAGGCTGCCATGGAGGTTACATGTATCAGTTTTTTGTGCGTGATGAGAATATAGAAGCAGAGCATATTTACATAACAGGCAGCGACTTGAACCACATCAAAAACGTGCTTAGGATGAAGCCGGGGGAGACTGTGCGCATAAGCTCGGGAAGCGGTGAAGATTTCATGTGTGAGATAGAAGGCTTTTCCGAAGACAGGGTGACTTTACGCATAACAGAAAGGGATATCCCCACAACCGAGCTTAAAGATAAGATCTGTCTTTTTCAGGGGATCCCTAAGGGCGAGCGGTTTGAGACCGTCATAGAGAAGGCGGTGGAGCTGGGAGTGTATGAGATAGTGCCTGTCGAGATGAAGTACTGTGTCGTAAAGATAGATCCTTCCAAAAAAGACAAGAAGACCGAGAGGTGGAAGGCAATCGCAAAGGCTGCAGCCAAGCAGTCTAAACGCAGCATAATACCTGAGGTGACGACGCCTGTGTCTTTTGCAAAGGCAAGGGAAATGGCAGAAAACATGGATTTCGTGTTGGTACCCTACGAAAATGAGCAGGGAAGCGCAGGCAGGAGAAAGGCGCTGGAGGATCTTGAGGATCTGAGAAGAAAAACGCCGGACAGAGGACTCAATATAGGAGTGTTCATAGGTCCGGAAGGCGGCTTTGACACAGCTGAGATCGACAGTATCAGGGAAAATGCCTACATCGTGTCGCTGGGCAACAGGATACTGCGCACGGATACCGCAGCCATCACAACCTTATCCATGCTGATGCTGGAGCTTGACGGGTAATGTTACTATTCATAGTAACACTAAAAACAAACACGGAGAACATAAATGATAGCATATCTTGATAATTCAGCCACCACAAGGGTTCTTCCTCTTGTGGCGGATATTGTATATAAATGTATGACTGAGGATTACGGCAATCCCAGCAGCCTTCACACCAAGGGCTTTGAGGCGGAGAAGATATTAGATGCGGCAAGGCGTGATATTGCCAAAACCCTGAAGGCAGATGAGAAGGAGATTATCTTCACATCGGGGGGAACCGAGTCCAATAATCTTGCATTGATCGGCGCGGCAAGGGCGAATGCCAGATCCGGAAAGCATATCATCACAACCGGGATCGAGCATCCTTCGGTGTACAACCCGTTGCTGGAGCTTGAAAAGGAAGGCTTTGAGATCACCTTTTTGAAGGTGGACGGCAAGGGCAGGATCGATCTTGAAGAGCTTGAAAACGCCATCCGTGACGATACCATCCTGGTGTCCGTGATGCATGTGAACAATGAGATCGGGACCGTGGAGCCTGTTGACAGGATCGGCGATATCATCAAAAAAAAGAATAAAAACATACTGTTTCATGTGGATGCGATCCAGTCCTACGGCAAGCTTGAGATCAGACCGGGCAAGTGGGGTATCGATCTGTTGAGTGTTTCGGGACATAAGATACACGGACCGAAGGGCACGGGATTTCTGTATGTCAGGAGGGGCACGAAGATAAAGCCCATAATATTCGGCGGAGGCCAGCAGAAGGATATGCGCTCCGGCACCGAGAATGTTCCCGGAATAGCGGGGATGGCGGCTGCGGCGGATCTGTGTTATCATGATTTCGAGCTGAAGACGGACAGGATGTACCAAAACCGCGGGCATTTCCTGGAAAGGCTGGCTGAGCTTGACGGGGTGACCGTAAACGGCGCAGGAAACACACCGGATGCCGACAGAACAACCTTTGCTCCCCATATAATATCCGTGAGCTTTGCAGGCATCCGTGCCGAGGTCTTACTGCATGCATTGGAGGAAAAGGGTGTTTACGTTTCCGCCGGGAGCGCATGTTCTTCAAACCATCCGGCTATCTCGGGCACACTGAAAGCCATAGGAGTGAAACAGGATCTTCTGGATTCCACCCTCAGGTTTTCACTGTGCAGGGAGACTACCGCGGAGGAACTTGACTACGCTATAGATTGCTTAAAGGAGCTTGTGCCTGTTCTGCGGAAATATTCAAGGCATTAAAAAATTGGAGTGAAGAAGGTAACATGTGAAAGGAGAACACCGGAGCATTATCCCGGTTATGTGAAGATATGAGATATCAGTCTTTTTTGTTGAAATACGGAGAGATAGGCGTAAAAGGAAAAAACAGATATATTTTTGAAGATACGCTGGTGAGCCAGGTCAGGAATGCAACCCTGAAGGTTGACGGAGACTTCACGGTACGCAAGGAAAACGGCAGGGTTTATGTGGACTGCAACAGTGATTACGACTATGACGAACTCATGGCGGCTCTGTCCAAAGTGTTTGGCATTGTATGGATATGTCCCGTTGTGCTGGTGGAAGACAGAGGGTTTGATGAGTTGGCTTTGGATGTGATAAAGTTTGTGGACGAGGAGTATCCGGACAAAAACTTTACATTCAAGGTGGAGTCCAGAAGAGCGAGGAAAAACTACCCGAAGACCTCTCCGGAGATAAACGCGGATCTGGGAGAAAAGCTTTTGGAGGCATTCCCTTCATTGAAAGTTGACGTGAAAAACCCGGATGTCCAGATCAATATAGAGGTACGCAACAAGATCAATATCTACTCAAAAGCCGTGGAGGGACCGGGAGGAATGCCGGTGGGAACCTCGGGAAAGGCAATGTTACTGCTGTCGGGAGGTATCGATTCACCTGTGGCAGGATACATGATAGCCAAGAGGGGCGTGAGACTGGAAGCCACATATTTCCATGCGCCGCCGTACACATCTGAACGTGCAAAACAAAAAGTCATCGATCTGGCGAAGATCGTTTCCGCTTATTCGGGTTCCATTAAGCTAAATATAGTGAATTTCACGGACATTCAGCTGTATATTTATGAGAAATGTCCCCATGACCAGCTTACCATCATAATGCGCAGGTACATGATGAAGATCGCTGAGCATTTTGCAAAGGAGAGCGGTTGTCTTGGGCTCATAACCGGTGAGTCCATAGGTCAGGTGGCCAGCCAGACCATGGCGTCATTATACTGTACAAACGAGGTCTGCGAGCTGCCTGTTTACAGACCCCTCATCAGCTTTGACAAGCAGGATATAGTGGAGATATCGGAGAAGATCGGTGCTTTTGAGACTTCCATACTGCCCTTCGAGGACTGCTGCACCATATTTGTGGCAAAGCATCCAGTGACGAAACCGCTGTTGAAGAGCATAGAAAAGTCAGAGACCCATCTTTCCGAAAAAATAGATGAGCTCATGGCGAAAGCCATTGAGACCACAGAGGTTGTGATATGCAGATAGAAAGGACCGCGGCGCTCCATAATCTCGGATGCAAGGTGAACGCTTACGAGACCGAGGTTATGGCAGGGTTTCTGAAAAACGCAGGCTACCGCCTTGTGGATTTTGACGAGAAGGCGGACGTTTACGTCATAAATACCTGTTCTGGCACCAATATTGCCGATAAAAAATCAAGGCAGATGATACGGCAGGCAAAACGCCGCAACGAGGATGCCTGCGTGGTGGCCTGCGGCTGTTTTGTCAATACTGCGGAAGCTCATGTTTTGGACGATCTGCCCATAGATATCAGGATAGGCAACAACGAGAGGGGAAAACTCATATCCCTTTTGTCGGAGTTTTTCCACGAGAGTGAAGGCACCGGAAATGAGCAAGCCGCAAGACATCTTTCTGCTGTCAGCGATATCAATCAAAAAGGAGTCGGATTTGAAGATCTGACGCTCTCCGAGAACAGCGGTCACACCAGGGCGTTTATAAAGGTTCAGGACGGATGCGATATGTTCTGCACATATTGTATAATACCTTTTGCCAGAGGCCGGGCCAGGAGCAAGGACAAAGGCAGCGTTATAAATGAAGTCAGGGGGCTTGCGGCGGCCGGATATCGCGAGATCATAATAAACGGCATTCATCTGTCCAGCTATGGCAGGGATACGGGCTCATCACTTTTAGAGCTCATAAAGGCTGTCCATGAAGTGGATGGGGTTGAACGCATCAGGCTGGGCTCTTTGGAGCCGGGCATCGTGACAGAGGAGTTCGCCGGTGAACTGGCAGCTCTCGGAAAGATCTGTCCGCATTTTCATCTATCCCTTCAATCGGGGTCCGATACTGTGCTGAAGCGTATGAACAGGAGGTATGATACTGCGACTTATCTTCAGAAATGTGATATCATCAGAAAACATTTTGAGCATCCCGCCATCACCACCGATGTTATAACCGGTTTCCCCGGAGAGACGGAGGAGGAGTTTGCCGAGACCTTTGAGTTTGTCAAAAAAGCAGGTTTTTATGAGCTCCATGTTTTTCCTTATTCCGTGAGGGAGGGCACAAAGGCTGCTGAGATGCC
>JAFYAD010000045.1 GCA_017540915.1 Lachnospiraceae bacterium | reverse complement strand
GTGGATAAACTGGCTTCATCGGGGCTTAAGCTGGAGGTCACGGAGCTTGATCTCGGACTTGGTGCTTATCAGGCGCCTGCCATGCCAACGCAGGACAAATTCAAAGAGCAGGGTCGGTATTATTACAAATTGATAAATGGTCTGTTTGAGAGGGCTGATGCCGGTAAGATCTCTATGGACTCGGTTACTTTCTGGGGCTTTACGGACAGTTCTTCATGGAGGAGTGAGTACTATCCGCAGCTGTATGATAAAGATCTTCAGCCGAAATACGCATATTACGGTGCAATGCAGATAAAGGATTACGCAGGATACTGATAATGGTGTGCGCGATATCGTTTTCAGAAATCGTGTATTATTTCATTTCAACAGGTTGAAAAGAAGAGCTGATGAGGATATTTACACAGATGAAAAAGTTGTTAACATACCAAATTAGTAGGCGTATCGCCATATAGATTTTTCCTATAAATCGTTATAGAATAGTGCTATAGCGCACAAAAAAGCAGGTTTTGTGAAAACGGTTTCACATATCCTGCTTTTTTTACGCTTATTTTTCTGTATTATGACATTAATATCTGCTGTGACGGAGTGAACCGGTAACCGGTCACAACTTGATGTTAAGTCAAAAAAGGGAGGAGATACTTTTGGCAGAGCAGGATTTGAAAAAAGAAAAAGAACCCATTATAGTCGTGAAACATTTGAATAAGTTTTTTGAGGTTGATTCTCATAAAATGCAGGTATTAAAAGATATTAATCTCGAGATACAGGCAGGAGAATTTGTGACTATTGTTGGACACAGTGGTTGTGGAAAGAGTACATTATTGAAGATCATATGCGGATTGGTAGATTACGAGGACGGAAATGTCGAGAGAAACGGACACAAGGTAGTAGGTCCGGGACCAAAATGCGGAATGGTTTTTCAGGATCACAGACTCATGCCCTGGTTGAAGATAAAGGACAATGTTGGATTTGGATTAAAGGGTATCTCAAAAGAAGAAAGGCAGTCGAGAGTGAAGAGTTATCTGGAACTTGTAGGGCTGAGCGGATTTGAGAACAGTTATCCTGCCCAGCTATCAGGAGGTATGAGCCAAAGAGCGGCGATTGCAAGAGGCCTGGTCAACGATCCGACGATCCTGTTACTTGATGAGCCTTTCGGTGCATTGGATGCGCTTACCAGGATCAACATGCAAAAGGAGATCATAAGGTTGCATGAACAAAAAGGTACTACCATGGTTATGGTAACTCACGACATAGATGAGGCGATTTATCTGGGTGACAGGGTTATTGTAATGTCGGCAAGACCGGGTGAAATAAAAGATATCATCAATATAGATAAAGTAGAAGGAAAGCGTCGTAACGGAGAGATATTTAACGGTTATAAGAGGAAGATATACAATTTCTTTTTTGAGTCTTCCGAGCAACTTGATGTCGAATATGTTATCTGAAAGGAGTACAGGTTTTGAATAAGAGTTTTGCCAGAAAGGTTATTTTGGGTTTTATATTGCCAATTGTCATATTGCTGGCGTGGCATTTTGCCACAAAGTATAAGAGCATTCCCATCGGTATTTTGCCTACTATCACTATGGTGGTGAATGGTTTTAAGGACATGGTATTGAGCGGAGAGCTGTGGACGGATCTGTCGATCAGTTTTTCAAGAGTTATCAAAGGCTATTTTTTATCTGTAGCTTTTGGAGTGATATTGGGATCAGTGGTAGGTATGTTTCCCGGATTAAGAGAAACACTGGTACCTACAGTTACGATAATAAGACAGATTCCTATAATCGCCTGGGTTCCGCTTATCATTATGTGGGCAGGAATCGGAGAGCTTTCAAAAGTTATCATAATAGTCATAGCTGCGTTCTTCCCCATAATGGTCAATACTCAAAGTGGGATAGAGCTGACTCCGGAAGGGTTGGTAGAGGTTGCAAGATTGTATAAGCTATCACCTTGGGAGACATTTATCAAGGTGCATCTGCCACATGCATTACCTCAGATGCTGGTTGGGCTGAAGCTGGGACTTGGAGTGTCATGGATGGCGGTGGTTGCGGCTGAACTGATCGCATCTACTACAGGTATCGGATATAAACTGAATTATTCTCGTACGATGATGCAGGCAAACAAGGTGATGGTCTGTATGGTAGTGATCGGTCTGGTCGGTGTGGTGATGGATAAATTAATAGGGGTTTTATTCGGACTGCTCACACCATGGAATAATAAAAGACAGTGATAAGGAGGGATAACGTTATGAGAAGATTTACAGGTTATCAGGGAATTACCTTAGATGAGTCGGTTTTAAGCTATGAAGAGGAGCCTAAAAGGAAAAAAACGAATGTGGTATACATTGTGCTGGACGACATAGGCTTTGCTCAGATTGGGTGCTTTGGATCCAATATCAAAACGCCAAACATAGACAGACTTGCATCGGGCGGATTGAGATATAACAATTTCCACACCACTGCAATCTGCTCGGCAACCAGAGCATCGCTTCTCACCGGTGCAAATCATCATGCAGCAGGTGTGGCAACTGTAGTTGACACACCGTCCGGATATCCAAACCATCTCGGACATCTGGATCCACAGTATGCAACACTTGCACAGATATTGAAGGACAACGGATACGCTACCTTCGCAGTCGGAAAATGGCATCTTACACCGATGGAAGATACCAGCGACCAGGGTCCATATGACAACTGGCCGTTAGCAAAGGGATTTGACAAGTTTTACGGTTTTATGGAGGGGTACACCGATCAGTACCATCCGAATCTGATACAGGATAATTCGGCCGTAAAACAGCCTAAGTCATCGGAGGAAGGATATCATCTTTCTGAAGACCTTTCCGATCATGCGATACATTATGTTTTCCAGCATACCAATGCTTATCCGGAAAAACCGTTCTTCCTGTATCTGGCATATGGTGCAGGTCATTCTCCCCATCAGGTACCTCAAAAGTACATAGATGAGTACAAAGGAGCATTTGATAAGGGCTGGGATGCTACGAGAGAGGATTGGTTCGAAAATCAAAAGCGTCTGGGTGTTATCCCTCAGGATGCAAAGCTGACCGAGCGAAATAAGTTGGTAAAGGCATGGGCAGAGTTGTCTTCTGATGAGCAGAAGCTCTATGCGCGCTATATGGAGACGTTTGCCGGATTCCTGACACATACGGATGAGCAGATCGGTCGTGTTATTGATTACCTGGAAAAGATTGGTGAATTGGATAATACCATTATAGTACTGTTGTCTGATAACGGAGCATCTGCCGAGGGTGGACAGGAAGGAAGATTCACGCAGGAGAGATCTCTCAATATACTGGAAGAGGGCGAAGAAGCTTCTTTTGCCCTCCCCAGAATAGATGAGATAGGATCGGAACAGTCTGCGCCACATTATCCAATAGGCTGGGCAAATGCAGGTAACACACCATTCCCGTGGTATAAAAGCTTCGTGCATTCAGGTGGAGTGAAAGATCCGCTGGTAGTGCATTATCCGGAAGGGATCAGGGATGGAGGATCCGTTCGGTCGCAGTATCACCATGTATCGGACATCACACCGACAGTGCTGGATGTTTTAGGTATCAGAAAGCCTGATATACTGGGTGGTGTTCCTCAGAAACTGATGACCGGTACAAGTTTTGCCTATACTTTTGCAAACCCGGACGCTCCAACCAGAAAACCGGTTCAGTATTATGAACAGTCCGGAAACCGCGGAATATGGAAGGACGGATGGAAGCTTGTAGCGAACCACCTTATGGTGAGCCGGTATGAGGATGATGAGTGGGAACTTTATCATGTTGATGAAGACTATTCCGAAAGCGAAAATGTTGCAACTCAGTATCCGGAAAAAGTTGAGGAATTAAAGAATCTTTGGTTTGCAGAGGCCGGAAAAAACAATGTTTTCCCGTTGGGAACAGGTACTTACCTTGCGCGTACTCCGGAGCAGAATCTTGAAGATATGAAGGGTTATCTTTCAATCTTTAAGGAGGAAACCTACAGATACAAGAATGTCATAGAACCCTTCAAGACCGGCAGAAAGCTGTTCATGAACCAAAGAAATCATACGGTGACCATTCGTCTTCATCATGTGAGTGGTAATGAGGGAACCCTGTATGCGGGAGGGCACAGATACGGGGGATATACAGTGTTTATCAAAGGAGACAAGCTTCATTACACTTACAACAGTGCAATGAGGGAATATTATCGGGCAGTTACGGATGATTTACCTGAGGGTGATCTGGATATAGTAATAGATACAAAACTTATCAGTAAAGATTCAGGAAAGGTAACTGTCAGTGTAAATGGTAAGGAAGCTGCAAGTACGGTCGTAGAGAGATTTTTCTTCGGTTTGGAGATGAACTTTACAGTCAAGGACGGACATGTGGCATCGGTTGATCCGGAAAACAAGCTTCCGTTTGAGTATCCCGGAGTATTGGATGAGATCGTGTTCCATGCGGAGCCTATCGATATTCCGTCGGCAGAGTTGTTGAAACAGATAATGAATGAGGACTGATGTTTTTCTGAAGTTTTCAAACATAAAAAATCATAAAAGTTGAAGGAGAGTAGTCATGAAAAAGAATGTGATATTAAGGAAATTAGCAGTATTAGGTTTGACATCAGCGCTGATGTTTTCTGTATTGACCGGATGCGGAGCAGGAACAGAAGGTGTTGCAACCCGGCAGAACGTTACAGCCACGGAAGATAAGGCAGCAACCGATGAAAACAAAGAGACATCTGCAGATGAAACAAATACAGACAGTGCGGCTGCCGCTGATACATCAACCGAGGAACCGGCTGCATCCGGGGAGCTCATCCCGTTCCGTGTGGGTTGCGGAGATGCTTCTTCCAACCATCTTGGAGATTTGGCATCTATAGCCCAGGATAAGGGATTCCTGGAAGAAGAGCTTAATAAGGTTGGGTTTACGCTTGAAGCAATCGGTTTTCAGGGTGCAGGTCCGGAGGTAAATGCAGCGATCCTAAGCGGATCACTGGATGCGGGAAGCTATGCTGAGTTCCCTGCGATTACTAACAAAGCTGTTGGAGCGGACACAACTGTTGTAGCTATCGCGAATCCTAAACAATTGTATGGAATTTTGGTTGCATCTGATGAAATACAGAGCGTAAAAGACCTTGAGGGAAAACGGATTGTTGTGGCACAAGGTACGACACTTCAGTACGGATGGGATAGTATTGTCAGGGAAACAGGTATAGACGCCGGCAAAATAGAGATAATAAATGCTAATGTGATGGATGGAACTTCACTTCTTCAGACAGGTGACGCTGATGCACTTATTTCCACGAAGATATCTGTTGAGTTATTTGCATTGAGTGGTCTGGGTCATTTGTTAGAGGATGTTCCGGAGGATGTATACGGACAGATACTATTGACGGTAGATAACGGATTATTGAAGGAACATCCGGAAGTTGCTGTTGCTTATAATAAAGCATTAATACGTGCTTCAGAGTATGCGCAGAATGATCCGGAAGGAGTATTTTCCATACTCGGTGCAGCCTATGGTGAGGCAGGTGCACTGGTCTACGCAAACGGATATACAGTAGACGGATCGTTATCGTATTTAACGCCTGAGATAAACGACAGCAATTTATCATCTATTAAAAACGTGTATGAGTGGTTAAACACAAATGGGTTACTGGCATCCGAGATAGACATAGACAGTCTTGTGGATTCACAGTACTATGAGCAGGCTGCGGCGGAGCTGGGAAAGTAAAAAGGTAATGTTACATGAAAAAGTCAATTTTTACCGGGACAGTAGGAAGAACAATAGATGATACTGAGTACAGATATAGCATAGTGGATACAGATCCGAAAAATGCGCCAAATGTCATATATATCCTGATGGACGACATGGGATTTGCCCAGCTCGGGTGCTATGGTTCTGATATAGAAACTCCGAATATCGACAGACTTGCCGATGAAGGATTAAGATATAACAACTTCCACACGACTGCAGTATGTTCGGCTACCAGAGCGTCATTGCTCACCGGAGCAAACCATCATGCTGCAGGAGTAGCAAGTCTCGTGGAGATGAGAACAGGCTGTGAAAACGGGGTGGGTCGTCTCAAACCGGAATATGCGACTATTGCAGAGATCCTGAAAGAATACGGATATGCAACGTTTTGCACCGGAAAATGGCATTTGGATGCAAACCAGGTTGCGGCAGGTCCGGTAGATGGTTGGCCACTTCAGAAGGGCTTTGACAGATACTATGGATTTCTGCATGGTGAAAATGACCAGTATCATCCGCATCTAATTCAGGATAATACAGCTATTCCTCAACCCAAATCCGTGGTAGAGGGCTATCACTTTTCAGAGGATATAGTGGATCACGCCATAGATTATCTGTTTGAGCATCAGGTGAATTTCCCTGAACAGCCGTTTTTCCTGTATCTTGCTTTCGGCGCAATGCATACTCCGCATCATGCTCCAAAGGAATATATAGACAGATATAAAGGTAAATTTGACGAAGGATGGGATATCAAACGTAAGAAGTGGTTTGATAATCAGAAACGTTTGGGCGTAATTCCACAAAATGCGGAACTAACAGAAAAAAACGAGTATGTCAGTGACTGGGCAGATCTCGACGAAAAAGAGAGAGCGGTGTATGCCAGAGAGATGGAAGCGTTTGCAGGCATGCTGACTCATACAGATGATCAGATAGGGCGACTTATTGATTATCTTGAGGACAGCGGTCAGTTGGACAATACTCTGATCATTTTCCTGTCAGACAACGGTGCATCAGCTGAAGGCGGCATAGACGGTCGTATAAATGCCATGCGGGGGCAGGATGTAACGGTTAGAACTCCCGGAGAGATCGACAGGGCTTATGAGAGACTTGATGAAATAGGAACAGAGCTTGCTTTCAATCATTATCCCACAGG
>JAFYAD010000044.1 GCA_017540915.1 Lachnospiraceae bacterium | reverse complement strand
GGTCGATACCCTCACTCTCTTTGCATTGTAAAAGGTTGACGTCCTGGCCTTCAGCAGATCCCAGGGATCACCTTCAGATCCGGCACTCTTCGCCCACCGGTCAACCTCATCGCCAAATACATATCTCGCAGGTACAGAAGCCAACGAAGCGGGGCTGTTACTTCCTACAAGGTTAAGCACGCCACCAGGGAATATCTTCTGCCTGATTGTGTTCCCCGAAAAGCGGCTCTTTGACTCCTGCACTTTGGTTCTCAGCTTTTCAATATCCCGTATCATCGGGGATATACGCTGTTTTGAAAACTTCTCAGCCTCTTCTATGGTTGGATGGCCAAACATTATGGTTGCGGGATCCTGATCTATGACATACGCAAGTATATTCAGCAGCATTTCGGTCTTGCCGACCTGAGAGGACGCCACAACGGCTATCTCTTTTACTGCCGGATCCGTGAATGCATCCATAATCTCCCGCAGGTACGGTGTCCTGGTTGTGCGCCAACGTCCCACCTCTGCCGAATTCTCTGACTGCAATGTCCTGTATTTGTCAGCCCATTGTGATACGGTGATATCCTCCGGTGGCTTGAAGCCCTGGCACGTCCGTCTTATGAGGTTGTTCAGCCTTGTCAGAGCCTTGCCCTGTTCGGTTTCCATCATACATCATCTATCCGCTTACCCACCGACTTATCAAAACCACCGGTTTTCTTTGCCGGGGTCGTTTTCTTCTCCTTGGGTGCCCGCTGCCGTTTCTCCTTCACAGGTTCCTGCACCGGTGCATTTTCCTCTTCGTCATTCCTGCTCATCCATTTCTCACGATCCCGTACCAGCTTCGCATATACCTTGGGATCGTACTGATACCGCATGAGGCTTTCAAGAACGCTGTTCACGCTCTCCCTCACGACCTTGGACGCTTCCTCTGCTGTCTGTGCCTTTGCGCAGTCAACAGCAACATAACCGGGTATGGAACATATAGCCGCCCTGATTGCCGAGATCATATCTCCTACCACAGCCTCCACATCCTCAGACCGGTGCATCTGTGCCTTCAGCTCTGCAAGTTCAAGCTCCATCTTGTCGGCCTTGGCCTTCTTGAAGCGCATCTCTGCATCAGCGGCCTCGATCAGGATCTCATCAGGCGCCGCATTCTGAAGCTTGTTCTTCAGGTGGGTGATATACTCCTGGATGTTCGGTGTAAGGTCAAAGAGCTTCTTGCCTTTCTCTGTCACCGACTCCAATATGCCCTCGTCTTCCAGCTGTCTCACTCTCTCATCGGTGAGGCCTAAGAGCACTCCCAGCGCCCGGGAGGTGATGTAATTTTTTTCGTTGACGTTGAGCATACCAAACCAAGCCCCTGATTTTCGTTTTGTGCCTGGAGAAATCCCGGGCTCGAAAGCACCGCTCCGCTCACGATACGCTCACAGTACCTTGAAGGGCAGGGATAAGGAAAAATATATATTTTTCAATCCAGATTCTACTTGTCTTTGTCTTAATCATTCTCAAAAAGCAAGCAAACTAAAAGAGCAAACTCTTTTGAGCTTGCTCTTTCAGTCACTTTACGGAGAATATTATATGCCCGGGGTGGCACCCGATCAATTTTACAGTTTACATCATATCACATTTGATAAGCGTTTTTGGTATCATCTTTTATGATTTTTCATGTTCCTGTATGAATTTTTCCATCAGCTCCGCTATCACTGCTGATTTCGGACGCCCCACTCTGTCACATATTTCAGAGAATCTGTCAGGCAAATCACCTTTCATTTTGAAGGCAATGGTTTTATAACCTGCTTTTTTCTGATATTTCTCTGATGCTATGGTCTGTTTGTTCGGCTCACCCCTTGGCATCCTTTTCATCCTCCTCTCTGCTCCTGATGTAGTACACTATAGCGCATACCACGAATCCCACAATAAATGCTACTATAACTGAATCTTTCATATTGCTTCGCCGATAATAATTTGTTAAGATGTGGGTGAGGGCTTTCGCCCCCACCCCGTTGTCGCTACTTTCGCTTGAACCACTCGACAATCAGTCCTGCGATTGTTCCGGCAACCGCTCCGGTGAAGATGGCTTCAATCATTCGCCGGAGCATCTTTTTTATTTTCTTGACTTTTATTATCATCGGCTCTTACCTCCTTTCTGATTATAATTATATCATAGGGTTTACCATATTGCAAGCATTTTTTGATATTTTTTTAAACTTTTTATTCATTACTGATTTCACCCATACTTAATCCTACATTTGCAATAAACTTTCTGCATATCCTTTTCATTGTTATTTCAGCATAAGGCAATTCAAATAGCTTATGATACTGCTGATTTTTGTTTTGATCTACCCAAAAGCGGGCACGGATCAAAGACTGTTCCCCTGAATCCAGATTATTAAACGCGGTCTCTACGGCTTCGATCTCTTTTTTGAGTCTCTGTACATACGGAGAGTTTAGGCGTAGGGCGGCAGCTTCTGTAATTGATACCGGCTTTGTATAATCGGGATCCACTTCGTATGGGTCGCCTTTGCTCTCGCTGGCACCGGGATACATCGCCGCATCAAGAGCATCCTGATATCTCCGCTTGGTGTCAGGGTACCGCCTGATAACCCTCTGTATTATGTTCCATGAATCTCTGCTTATCCGCATAATCGTTTACTCCTTAATGATGTCTTCCTTCATGTCAAGGTGTTTCATCTCCTCAAATATGCCGTCTATGAGTTCTACCTGCGCTTGCCTTATAAGTCTGCTGATCGGGTCTGTGACGGTCTCATCCGGCGCTATGGCGAGCCTCGTGTCGTTGAGCCACATCCCCAGGCGCTGCCATTTATCATCCGATTGCATCATACCCAGCCACTCCCGTTTTATCTCTTCTTTCAGCTTGAAACAGTCATCACGCTCGAATCCCGGGCATTCGTTTGCAAAGCCGTCAAGGCCATGGTCACAGTCATATTCGCACAAGCCGCATACACTGTCATCAACGTGTTTTTCACGGATCTCTGAAAATATCTCTTCAAGTTCGTCTATCATTTTGGTTCTACCTGTCTCAGTCATTTTCCTTCACCTTCGCATATTGCAATTTGAGCCGTACCGTTTCCAGTATGGCGGTTGCGGTGATCAGATCATTAGCTATATCGTCCATGCCGTAATCTGCGTATTCATCAAGGTATTTATCCAGAATGAATTCAGTTTTCAGCTTTGTGTCCACGATGTCCTCCACTATGTCATCTGCACTCTTTTTAATCATAATCTACCTCAATCATCTCCCATTGTTTCGTAGTAGTGATCATCCTCGTCATATTTCTCAATGTCCATCAGAATCGGGGTTTTATTCAGATAGAGATTGAGTAACAGCTGTTCAAAATATCCGGGATGATGGTGAGCAAATTCCTTCGTGATCCTCGTCCCTCTGAAATAGATATCGTCTATGGTTGTCGTAGGTTCGCTTTTATCTTTCCAGTATCCGCCAAACCTTATCACTATGTCGATATCCTCGATTTCTTCAAGGTCTTTGTCTCCCTCTGTGTCCAGATATAGCCTGTAGTGGTTGAATGTATCTCTCGAATAACCGTTCCTCTTCTGGAGCTTGCAGAGAAATCCGTCATTATCCTCGTTCCAGTTTCGTTTATCATCCTCCTCGTAATCATTCATGTTCCTGTGCCATTCTTTTATGATTTCAGACAAGGTGATGCTGTCACGCTTCTTGCAAAGGATCTCTTGTACCGCTTCTGCTATCTTCCTGCCTGCGTCCTCTTCGTATCCTGCTATTATCAGCTTGCGGACAATCTCCGCAAGGTACTGGTTATATGCATGGAGACCTATATCTATGACAATATCTGGGAAGTTCTCGCAGATCTTCTCTTTGATAGCCCTGTTGAATTGATAGGAGCCGAAAGAATCCTTTATCGCATCCTTCACAGTCTTTTCGGTCTGTTCGCGGATGTAATTTTCAATGGTCTTGTCCTGTTTCATCTCGTTCAGCTTGTCGTTAATTATCTTTGTAATGTCAATTATCATTACTTTGCTCCTTTCCTGCACCGGTGCAATTAAAGGTCATTCATGGGACAGTTGTCACAGATCCCGCTATCAGACAGCTCACAGCCTTTTTCTTCTTCGTCCCAGGTATCCGGGTATTTGCAGTATTCGTTACACATCCGCATCATGATCTCGCCCACGTGGTCAGGGGTGTCTTGAAACGGTTTGATCCCGAGAACAACGTATTCCTCAATCCCCAGCTGAGACATATCGAGGATGTATGTAATGAGGTACTGTCTTCCGTTAAGTCGATGATCCGGCACAGGGTCGCCGTTGGGCTGCGTTACGTGGAACCGTAATATGTCATTCTTTTTATATCCTCTGTCATCCTTCCTGACTTCGAAGGTCTTTATTCCTTCGAGGACAGGCGTGGCATAGTGCTTTAAGATTTTCAGATCATGTATCTTTTGGCTCATGGTCGCTCCTTTCTTCAAAATTGTTACATCCTGGGCGGCTGTCATACACATAGTCATCGTTTATTCGGATTTCATCAAAATGGTTTTCTTTGCACGCCTCCCACGCGTCTTTCCCATCGTCTGTTTTCTGCCTCCACATCTTTCCACGGGATTCTTTTTCCGTCTTCGTCGAAAAAACTGACCACTGTCTTTCGCGGTTCCAGGTTCTTTTCCTGTCGCAGCTTATGATTTGTTCTGTGGTATAGGGCTTTCAAAACGTAAAATCCCGTTACCGGACTGTCTGATAACATCGTTGAAGCAAGCTCCTTCCCACATTTGGGGCAATTCCATATGACAAACCTAAAATATCGTTTGCTCTGGATTGTTTCCAAATCATAGCCACAGGTGCAACTCTCCATGAAATTAACCTTTGCTCTACCTGCTCTCATCCGGATTCTCCCTCTCTATGAAAATCTGATCCCACATCCAGCCTATGACGTTCAGCATCGAGTTCTTTGTCACGCTGTTATGGGTTTCCATGTCGTGTATCATCTTGATGGCCGCACCCTTTTCAAGGATCGAGTACTGATTGCTGTCTATGTGCTGCCATATTGCCATTGCTAAACCTAAGTTCATTTTATTTCCCTCCATCAATAAATTCACACTTCCATCTGTGTGCCATCAGGTGTTAAAGGGCAATCCGAAGGTTTTCCAAGTATGTCTATCCCACCATCAACTACGTCATACTCCATAAAACGGTCTAATACTTTGCAATAATAATCTTCATCCGATGTATTGCAATAACCGATCCTTTTCTTTTCCTCTGCTGTATATATGCAAAAAGGGCAATCACCGCAGGTCTTTGGAGTATCAATAACTACTTTAGATTTGCTCATTTATTCCTCACTTTCCGCAAATTAAGGTTCTGCTCTGTCACCGGTGTATCTCCCGGACTATCAGGATCATGGGCTCTGTGCCCTGTGTGGCTTCTATACCTGCCTCCCGGAGCTGTTTTATTTTGGTATGCATCTTCTCATAGGACGGGCAGTAAATGCGGTCGCCTGCCTTCCACAGGTCGGAATCCAGAGGCCTTTTCCATACCTCCATCCGCTTTCGCACCTCCAAGGTGGCCTGCGTGTCTTCCAGGCTGTCGTGAGCCCTGTATTCAATCTTGAAATACTTTGCGGCCTCGGTCAGCTTCCACCACTTCCAGCCATTCACCTTCTCGTTCCAGATGGCCATATACTCGGCGTATTCCTGCTTTACGTCGATGCTCTGATAATCCTCCGGAAACTTTATGCCCTTGAATTCCAGCATCGGGATATCGAACCACTCACCGTTATATGTGACTATAGTGTCAGCATCGTCTATTATCGACTGGATCTGTGGCAGGCAGTCCTTAAAATGCGGCTTCCCTGCAAGCATTTCAGGAATTATATGGTTGACCGCCATCGCTTCAGGCCACTCCGCCTTCCATTCCGGAGCAAAATACTGGTTGTAAAGAATGTTCTCGTTCTCATCGATGATCGAGAGCTGAAGTATCTCATCCACCACCCTGTCAAGGCCTGTGGTCTCTATAGCAAGGCATATCGTACTCATGCAGGCACCTCCTTTATCCTGATCCTGTTGTCGTCCACTTTCTCGTACTTGTATCCCAGCTCATCCAGCTCCTTCATAAGTGCCAACTGCTCAGAACACAGCTTTGTTTTTATGATGTCTCCAGCCTTCATATTGTTGGATTCTTCAAGATAAAACATATCCTACTCCTTGCCCGCTGTCATCTGGCAGCGTTTTATGTATGCCTGCTGCCGAAAAGCAGCGCCTGCATCCTCTGTGCTGCGTTTTCGCAGCGTTAAAAATCTATGTCGATCTCATTACCCGGTACCAGCGTAAATCCCAATGGCGCTGTCTGAGTTCCATTTTGGGATTGCCCTGCCACAGCTTCTCCCATGGAGTCTTTATGCGGTTCCAGGTCGAAATTCTTCCCGAAAATCTTCAAGAAGCTCCTTTTAGGATCTTTGTTTTGTCATTCCTTATCCCTCACTTTCTGCTCGGTATGCGCTCATACTTCCAAAGTTCCGGAGCTATCATGTAACCGATTGTATACATCTTGCCCGTGGTGCTTTTAAGCCCATTCGGGTCTAACAGAGTATCCGACTGGTAAACGATTGCCGGAATGCCATACAACGACATCTGCACAAAGGTCATGTATACTGCTTTGATATCAATGTCCTGGCAAACCACAAACAGATTATGTTGATAGTTTATTCCAGCATCCCTCATTGCTTCGGCCAGTGCGATAATATTGCCACCTGCTCCGCATGTCGGCTCATTCGCCGTGATGGGAAGATCTGAGAAATTAACAGTCTTAGCCATTAGCTGACAGATGTTGTATGGAGTAAAGAATTGCCCGGTTCGCTTATTACCAATCTCAAGATGCATGTATATGTATCCGAGCATGTCAAACATCTGCTCGTCTGCCCATTCAACCAGCCAGGCAGTCATCTCTGCCAGCTGCAAAAACTCTTCCTTGCTGTATCGTTTCATAGCTTCGATGTATTCGTCTTCTCTTGCCTGGCTAAACTGCACCTGGTTGGCATAAGCGAACGCTTGCATCTTCACCCAGTCGGAAAATATCTCATAGACTCCATATTCCCCGGACATTTTGTGTATGGTTTTTATGATTTTATCTGACATATTTTCCATGTTCATTCTCCAAATCTTCGTCGTTGATATCAAGATATACCTGTGTGACCGCTATATTCGCATGGCCTAATAATTTTGAAATGGTCATAATCGGCATCCCTGCTCTTAATGCGAATGTTGCTCCTGTTCTGCGGAATCTGTGCGGATGAACTTTTGATACTCCGGCTTTTTTTCCGATATCCCTGACCATTCTTTCAATAGATCCTTTATCGCATGGCTCCGTTGCGGATACCATATCAGCTCTGTAATACCACTTCTTTTGTTCTGATTTTAGTATTCCTGTTGTGAACCTTGTAATATCTCCTGCCCAAGCTGATTTGGGGAAAATATACGGATTGTTATCTTTTCTGCAATCAAGATATTTCTGTAAAGCAAGCTGAGCTTTTGCGTTAAGAAAAACTATCCTGTCTTTTTCGCCCTTGCCGTGTACGATGATTTTGTCTGTTTCAATCTCGTCAATCCGCATCCCTGTCAATTCTGACACCCTGCACCATGTAGACAACAACATTTCAACCACTGCTGTTTCACGTTCTGTCTCGCAAGCATTCCGTATTTTTTCAACATCCATATCAGAAAATGCCTTCTTTTTTGGCTTGTTGTACTTCATTACCTCGACTTTGTTCATCGGATTTTTCTGAATGTACTCGTTTGAATGTAACCATCCGTAAAACGAAGACAAGGCTCTGCGCTCGTTATCAACAGATACTTTGGAGCATTTATCAATCCGGAGCTTCTTCGCCAAATAGAGCTTAATATCATCTGCCGTTATCTCGTTGTAATTCTTGCCGATGCAATTCAATATCTTTGTCAGATAAGATTTGTAAAAATGTAACGTCTTATCCGTTCGACCGCTCGCCATTTTGGATGCAACAAACATTGCTATACAGTGATTATTTTTGTCTTCATCTCTAATCACGATTTCGGTCTTGCGTGACTCTATTTCGTATTCATTCAGAATCAAACGGAATTGAGCTTTAACATCTTCTATTGGCAATTTATACGGTGCTAATGAATTGATTAGTTCTGTTTCAAGTTGTGATCGCATCACACCCACCTCACAATCTATTCAGCGGACAGTCCGGCAGTGGTCGCTCTCGGACAGGTCACAGCCTTCCGCTTCCTCGTCCCAGATATCCGGATACTTGCAGTAATTTGCTTTCACCTCCTGTTTTTTATCCATAAAAATATCCACACAATAACCCAGCCGATCACTTGGCCTATCACTGCATACGTCGTTGCTCGTATCATTCTTCCACCTCCAACAATTTAAAATCTTCTACGCCCGCTGCCTCTTTTGCCTCATTATCCCCCGTG
>JAFYAD010000043.1 GCA_017540915.1 Lachnospiraceae bacterium | reverse complement strand
GTAAAGGTTGGTGTGGGAGCAGTTATCATAGGCAATATCTCTTCAACCCAGGCTGTTGTGGCAGGTGCTATCAAGGGTGATGTGGATGTTCAGGGGCCTGTCATCGTGGACAACGGTGCGGTTGTTGTGGGCAATATCAAGTCTAAGTCGGTTCAGATCAACACCGGCGCTGTCATAGAAGGTTTCTGCTCACAGTGTTATTCCGACGTGGATATGGATTCCCTGTTTGGAAAGTTAAAATAGCTTAAAGGATGATACTGAAGCTTTAACGGAATTGGTTTTTTACAAATAAACATTTACAGAAATAAACATTTACAGTCCGGAAAGGAGCAGCTTTATGAAGAGGATCCTGCTAAAACTGTCAGGTGAGGCAATATCGGGAGACAAAGGACATGGATTTGACGAGGAGACAGTGAGAGGTGTTGCCCTTCAGGTTAAAACACTGGTTGATTCGGGAGTTCAGGTAGGTATAGTCATAGGCGGAGGAAACTTCTGGAGAGGCCGTACATCGGAGAACATCGACCGCACAAAGGCCGATGCCATCGGAATGTTAGCTACGGTCATGAATTGCATCTATGTTTCGGAGATGTTCAGATCCACAGGCATGATGACTGCAATACTGACACCTTTTGAGTGCGGTTCTTTCACGAAGCTTTTCTCAAAGGACAGGGCAAATAAATACTTCGGAAAAGGCATGGTTGTGTTTTTTGCGGGCGGTACCGGTCATCCCTATTTTTCGACGGATACAGGTGTTGTGCTGAGAGCCATCGAGACCGATTGTGATGCCATCTATCTTGCAAAAGCTATCGACGGAGTTTACGATTCGGATCCGAAGACAAACCCGAATGCAAAAAAATATGACCGTATCAGCATAAGCGAAGTTCTGGACAAAAAACTTGCTGTGGTCGATCTCACGGCATCGGTAATGTGTCTCGAAAATAAAATGCCCATGTATGTTTTCCTGTTAAATGAGGAAAACAGCATAGTGAATGCGGTAACCGGAAAACTTAACGGTACGGAAGTATATGTTTAATTCTTGATTCAAAAAAGGAGAAGGATAATGGACGAGAGGATCAAAGTTTACGAAGAGAAAATGGTAAAGAGCATTAATTCACTGGATGATGAGCTTGGCAGCATTCGAGCAGGACGCGCCAATCCCCATGTTTTGGATAAGATCAGGGTTGATTATTACGGAACACCCAGCCCGATCCAGCAGGTTGCAAATGTTTCGGTACCGGAGCCCAGAATGCTGCAGATCCAGCCCTGGGAGCCGTCTCTGGTTAAAGAGATCGAGAAGGCTATCAATATGTCCGATCTCGGCATAAACCCCACCAACGACGGCAAGGTGATCCGTCTTGTGTTCCCGGAACTCACCGAAGAGCGCAGAAAAGACCTTACCAAGGACGTTAAAAAACACGGTGAGAATGCAAAGGTTGCCATCAGAAACATCCGCAGGGATGCCAATGACGCATTCAAAAAACTTGCAAAAAGCGATGATGTCTCAGAGGATGAGATAAAAGATCTTGAAGATCAGATCCAGAAGCTTACGGATAAATATGTGGCAGAGGTTGACAAGGCTGTGGAGACCAAGTCAAACGAGCTGATGACTGTGTAATATTTTCCGGAGGAAGTTGGGATAATATGGATATACCTGTACATGTAGCGATCATAATGGACGGCAACGGCAGATGGGCCAAGGCTAAGGGCATGCCCAGAACTTACGGTCATACTGTGGGTGCGGCGAATGTTGAGAAGATATGCCGCGCAGCCAGCGATATGGGGATCAAATACGTTACATTCTACGCTTTTTCAACGGAGAACTGGTCAAGGCCGGAAGAGGAAGTGAAGGTCATCATGAAACTCCTCAGGGATTATCTGGCAAAATGCCGCTCCATGGCCAAAAAGAATAATATGCGTGTACGTGTTATAGGCGAGAGATCACGTCTCGATCCCGGATTCGTAAAAGAGATCGATGAGTTGGAGGAATACTCAAAGGATTTCGACGGATTCAACATGACCATCGCTTTGAATTACGGTTTCAGGGATGAGATGCGAAGAACCGTTACAAAACTTGCCGACAAGGTACAAAGAGGTGAACTGAACCCCGAAGATATAACCGAGGATCTCATATCGGAAAACCTTGATACTGCAGGGTTACCGGATCCCGATCTCATGATACGGACCAGCGGAGAGCAGAGATTATCCAATTATCTCATGTGGCAGTTGTCATACGCAGAGCTTTACTTTACCGAGGTGCCCTGGCCGGAATTTGACGGTGCGGAGCTTAAGAAAGCAGTTGACGCATACATGAACCGTGACAGACGTTTCGGAGGAGTCAAGGCTTGAGCATTTTCCACAATATATTCTGATGAGATAAACTCTAAAACACAATATGTTCTTTTTTTGTGCATATTCTATTATTGAAAAAAGAAGCCTTTTATGGTAGACTCTTATGAGTTACGTAGAGGCTTCTTTTTGTATTGATATGCGTCCGTTTTAGACCGGCTGGGGCTGTTGCCGGACCATACAACAGACGCATCAAAACCTTTTGGGAGAAAGTAATGTTTGTCAAGAGACTTATAAGCGGTATAGCCTGCCTGCTTTTCATCATATTTTTCGGCTGGCTCGGAGGGATACCGTTGCTTGGATTCTGCGGAGTCATATCGATCATCGGATTGTTTGAGATGTACAGGGCCATGGGGATACAAAAAAAATCCCCTGCTGTCTTGAGTTTTATATGTGCTGTGCTTGTCTATTGCGGACTTCTCTTAAAATACATTAATGTTATAAGACTGGATTCAAATACCATAGTTCTGGCAGGAGTTGTATTTACATTCATACTCTGTATGTTTACCTATGTTTTCTCATATCCGAAGCTTTCGTCCGGAGATATCTTCGGCGCGGTCTGCGGATTTATATATGTTCCGGTCATGATCTCATACATTTTTCTCACAAGGGAGATCAATGAAAACGGTTTATTCCTGGTATGGCTGATATTCCTGTCATCATGGGGCTCGGATACCTGCGCATATTGCGTTGGCGTGCTTTTCGGCAAACATAAGCTGACGCCGAAACTGTCGCCAAAAAAATCCGTTGAGGGATTTGTGGGGGGCATAGCCGGCGCCATGATATTAACCTATATAATATATGGTATATTACTAAGAGCTAAACTTTCTCTGGAAATACCTGCCCTCATATCCGTGGTGGTGGCCGTTGGCGTTGGCGCCTGCATATCGGTAGTGGGAGATCTGGCAGCATCTGCCATCAAAAGAGAACGTAATATCAAGGATTACGGAAAGCTCATTCCGGGACATGGCGGCATAATGGACAGGTTTGATTCGGTGATATTTACCGCGCCTGTTGTATATTTCACGTTAATACTGACAGGAGTGGCCGGCTGACAGATCAAAACCGCCGGCATTAAAGGAGACATCATGACAAAGCATATCTCAATATTGGGATCAACCGGTTCTATAGGAACCCAGACCTTAGAGCTGGTGAAAAGATATAATGACAGACTGTCCGTGTCGGCTATGAGCTGCGGCAGCAATATAGATCTTTTTGAAAAACAGATAAGAGAGTTCAAGCCAAAGCTGGTGGCTGTGATGGATGAGGATCGTGCTGCTGAATTAAAGCTCAGAATACAGGATCTTTCAGTGGATGTTCGAGCCGGTATGGACGGATTGTTATCCGTAGCCGGTTTTGCGGATAGCGACATCACTGTCACTGCAGTGGTCGGTATGATAGGTATACTGCCTACAATAGAAGCTATCCAAAACGGCAAAGATATCGCTTTGGCAAACAAAGAGACACTGGTCTGCGCCGGGCATATCATTATGCCAATGGCTGCTGATAAAGGTGTAAATATCTATCCCGTGGATTCCGAGCATTCGGCGATATTCCAATGCCTGCAGGGAGAGAGCGCAAACCCCGTGGATAAGATTCTGTTAACCGCATCCGGCGGTCCTTTTTTGGGTAAGAAGACAAAGGATCTTGAGAATGTCACTGTTTCTGATGCCTTAAATCACCCCAACTGGTCAATGGGTAAAAAGATCACCATAGATTCAGCTACCATGGTCAATAAGGGTCTTGAGATCATAGAGGCAAGCCATCTTTTCGGTGTCGAATGCGACAGGATACAGGTAGTGATACAGCCGGACAGTATCATCCATTCAATGGTGCAGTTCGCTGACGGCGCGGTGAAAGCCCAGCTGGGTACACCTGACATGAAGTTACCCATAGCATATGCTCTGTTTTACCCGGAGAGAGTTGATATTCCGGGGGATCGTCTGGATTTTTCCGCAATGGAAGCCATCAACATCAGAAAACCCGATGAAGAGACTTTCGGGGGACTGTCATTGGCGCGAAGGGCATTTAAGACCGGCGGCAATATGCCTACCATATTCAACGCTGCCAACGAATGCGCAGTGGATATGTTTTTGAGAGAACAGATCAGATTTCTGCAGATCTACGACATCATCGAAAACGCCATGGATAACGTTGTTTTTCATGAGAAAGCTGATATTCACGAGATATTGGAGACAGAGAAACATACTGTGGAATACATAAAGAGCAGATATTGATCATTCGTTCACATCTGTCACATATTATTTTCTTAAAATACTAAAGATCAAAAGCAAATTTTTTTACGAAAGAGGTCACATGATGAAGATACTGGGTATTGTATTGGCTTTGCTGGTGTTCAGCTTTATCATCATTTTTCACGAGTTCGGACACTACCTTCTGGCACGACTGAATGATGTGCAGGTCAATGAGTTTACGCTGGGCTTCGGTCCCACCATCATAGGTAAAAAGGTCGGAGAAACGCTCTTTGCCTGGAAGCTTTTGCCCTTCGGCGGAAGCTGTGCCATGGAAGGTGAGGATGACGAGTCGGAATCAAGCAGAGC
>JAFYAD010000042.1 GCA_017540915.1 Lachnospiraceae bacterium | reverse complement strand
CGGCTCAAAGCCCCACATATTCATTGACACCAGGGTATCCAGTCCAAGGTTCCCGGTAGTGCCGTCTGCCAGGGTGTAGACTGCTCCGTCTCCGCCCTTTTCGATATGGGTAAGCTCGTCAATCTTGGAAAGGAATCCCTCTTCATCGCTCCTGCAGCATCCCCTGGATACATAGCCGTTGTCTGTCAGGGTGTTACCGAGAAGGTATCCCACCATGCAGTACGCTGCCTGGCCCTCTTTTTTTGAAACAGGATCATTCAGGAATCCAGCCAGAGTCTTATATGCGCTCACTCCGTAATAGTCATCGGAATTGATGACTGCAAAAGGCTCCTTCACCACATCCCTGCAGCAGTAGATTGCGTGGGCTGTTCCCCAGGGCTTAACCCTGCCTTCGGGAATAACGGTTCCCTCAGGGATGGCATCCATTTTCTGATAAACGTATTCCACCGGCATCTTGCGGCTCACCTGGTCGCCTATGCAGGAACGGAAATCTGCCTCATTTTCCTCTTTTATTATGAATACCACCTTGCCGAATCCGGCGCGGAGCGCATCATAGATTGAAAAATCTATGATCTTGTGTCCTTCTTCATCTACCGGATCTATCTGCTTCAGACCGCCGTATCGGCTTCCCAGACCTGCCGCCAGTATTACTAATGTTGGCTTTACACCCATGTTTTTTCCTCCGTTGTAATTTATTCTATTCCCTCACCAGTTCTATGCTGTTCTGGCTCTGTTCATATTCCGCCGCCCATTTTGCCCCGGGCTCTATCTGATATATGAGGGTAAAAACTTTCTGATCCGTAACATAGATATACATAGCCACACTAAAGTCCTTGTCGTCCTTACGGTAGACCATACGTGTCTTGATACGTCTCACACCCTCTCCGAGATCCTCGTTGTAAAATTCGGTAATAGCGGCATTGCTGCTGACATCGCGGTTAAGTTCTGCCTGCATATCCTCTTTTGTCATTATGCTGTAATCGTCGCCGGGATCTTTTTCACTAACCCTGTAGGCAATATACGAATCATCCACGGACATAGGTCCCTTATAAACCTTATTATCTTCGGTATTACCCGCCGCTTCCGTAAATCCCTCGGGAACAGAAAAATCCAGGCCCGAATATGTAACAGGCGCAGGAAGGTTCAGTGTCACATTCTCCGATACGGTATTTTCCGAAACCGCTGAATTATCCGATACATTTCCCGGATTATTTTCACATCCCGCAGCCCCCAGCATAAGAACCGTTAAAAGAGCCGCCGGAACTATTCTTTTATTATTCAAAAGCATAAAACTTACCTGTTTAGTGCAGCATAACATCTCAACATCCGTTATATGATACCACTATTTTAGAAATAATAACACCTTTTATGTAAACTAAGTTATGACAGTTTAAAAATCGGGCAGGGATGACGAAATCCCCTTTTTCATAAAAAACCACGGGACGTATCCCGTGGTTTAATGATATATTTTAAGTAACCGGAAGAACCGATAGGTTCTGAACAGTTACCATTTTAAAATCCTGCCACTGATCAGATTTCGAACAGGTCGCTGAATTCCTTAAGTGCGCCCTCTGTCTCGTGTGCAAGTACCTTCTTTGCAAGTACCTTACCCAGCTGAACGCCTTCCTGATCGAAGCTGTTTACATTCCACAGGAAGCCCTGGAACATGATCTTGTTCTCAAAGTGTGAAAGAAGGGCACCTACAGACTCAGGTGTAAGCTGCTTTCCTACAATGATGCTGGAAGGACGGTTTCCTGCAAACTTCTTGTTGTTGTTCTCGTCATCCTTGCCGCATGCAAAAGCGATTATCTGGGCAACCACGTTTGCACAGAGCTTCTTCTGGCTGGTGCTGCCCTGGATGTCTACATCAACGCCAAGCTGGCTGTCCTTGAAACCGATGAACTGCAGAGGGATGATATCCGTTCCCTGGTGAAGCAGCTGATAGAAGGAATGCTGTCCGTTTGTTCCCGGCTCACCGAAAAGTACGGGGCCTGTAGGATAGCTTACAAACTCGCCGAAACGGTTAACGCTCTTACCGTTGGACTCCATGTCTGCCTGCTGAAGATGTGCAGGAAAACGGCTGAGTGCCTGTGAGTAAGGAAGCAGTGCTGTTGAAGGAAAACCAAGTACATTTCTCTCATATACGCCGATAAGTGCATCCAGCATTGCGGGATTTTCCTTAATGTTCTTGCCGGCTGCAAGCTTGTCTTCCTCAGCTGCTCCGTTTAAGAAGCTTGCGAATACCTCAGGTGTGAATGCAAGTGAAAGTACTGCACCGCCTACTGCAGAGGTGGATGAAAATCTTCCGCCGATGAAATCATCCATGAAGAATGCCTGCAGGTAGTCGCTGTTGCCTGCAAGAGGTGAAGTCTCGCTGGTAACTGCTACCATGTGCTTGGAAGCATCAAGGCCTGCCTTCTTAAGGGCATCCTTTACAAAAGACTCGTTTGTAAGGGTCTCAAGTGTAGTACCTGACTTTGACACAAGTACGAAAAGTGAATGTGCAACATCGATTCCCTGAAGAACCCCTGCTGCATCGTCAGGATCCACGTTGCTGATGAACTTAGCTTCCATATTGAAATTGCCGGTCTTTCTTGCCCAGTTCTCAAGTGCAATGTAGATAGCACGGGGGCCAAGGTCAGAACCGCCGATACCGATCTGAACAACAGTGGTGAATTTCTCGCCTGCACCGTTTACGATCTTGCCTGCATGAACATCGTTTGCAAAGTCAGCAATCTTCTTCTGCTGTGCAGTGTAAAACTCTCTCTTGTTTACGCCATCCTTCACAACATCGTTTCCAAGCTGTGAACGGGTCAGATGATGGAGCACCAGTCTCTTTTCACCGGTATTGATCACTTCACCGTTGTAGAGAGCCTCGAACTTTTCTGCAAGCTGTGCCTCATCCGCAAGCTTTGCAAGACCGTCTATGATGTCATCATTAACAGCCTTTGCTGCGTAATTATAATTAAGGCCTGCTGCCATGGGCATTGTATATTTCTTTACACGGTCAGCTCCGCTGTCGCCGCTCATTACATCCTTTAAAACTACTTTTTCCTTTTTCTCTAATTCCTTATAGGAACCAAGGGTATCAAGGTTATTCCATGCAACCATTTTTCTTTTCCTCCGT
>JAFYAD010000041.1 GCA_017540915.1 Lachnospiraceae bacterium | reverse complement strand
GGGGATTCATAGCTGCGATCTGCATTGCGATATTTGTAAGTGCCTCTTTTGCAGCATCATCAGATGCGCCCTTTCCTGCTACCAGAACACCGATCCTGCCGCCGCCATGGAGATATGAAACCACGATATCACCTGAAAGCTTGCGGAATCTGCGGAATGAAAGCTTCTCACCGATAGTAGCTGTCTTCTCTACAAGTGCGTCCTTAAGACCGTTCTCTCCAAGAAGAGCCTCAACATCCTCACCGTTATTACCGCCATTGTATGATGAAGCAAGCGCCTGATCTGCAATAGACTGTACAAATGTCTGGAATACCTCGTTCTTTGCAACGAAGTCTGTCTCTGAGTTAACCTCGACAACAACACCTGTTGTACCGTTCAAAGCTGCGCGGCAGATACCTTCTGCTGCGATTCTTGATGCTTTCTTTTCTGCCTTCATTGCACCGCTCTTTTTGAGAACGTCAACTGCTGCATCCATATCTCCGTCTGTCTCTGCAAGTGCCTTCTTGCAATCCATCATGCCTGCACCTGTCATCTCACGGAGCTCTTTAACCATAGCTGCTGTTATGTTAGCCATTTTATAATCCTCCAATTATACTCAAAATCAAATTACTCTGCGCTCTCCTCAGTAGCTTCCGGAACAACAACTGCCTCGCCCTGATTTGCCTCTACAACAGCATCAGCCATCTTGGAAACGATCAGTCTTACGGCACGTATAGCGTCGTCATTACCCGGAATGATGTAATCAAGCTCTTCCGGATCGCAGTTTGTATCAGAGATACCGATAAGCGGGATACCCAGTGTGTGAGCTTCCTTTACGCAAAGATGCTCTTTCTTGGGATCTACGATAAAGATGGCGTCCGGGATCTCTTTCATCTCCTTGATACCGCCAAGGTTTTTCTGAAGCTTCTCCTGCTCTTTCTTTAAGAGGATAACTTCCTTCTTGGGAAGAACGTCAAATGTTCCGTCAGCCTCCATACGCTCAATGTCCTTAAGTCTCTTGATACGTGTCTGGATAGTACGGAAGTTTGTGAGCATACCGCCGAGCCATCTCTCATTAACATAGAACATACCGCAACGTGTAGCTTCCTCTGCGATAGCATCCTGTGCCTGCTTTTTGGTTCCTACAAAGAGGATCTTGCCGCCGTTTGCAGCGATGTCAGCAATAGCGTTGTACGCATCGTCAACCATGCCTACGGTCTTCTGAAGATCAATGATATGGATACCATTTCTCTCTGTGTAGATGTAGGGAGCCATCTTGGGGTTCCATCTGCGTGTCTGATGTCCGAAATGAACACCTGCCTCGAGTAACTGTTTCATTGAAATAACGCTCATTTTCTTTACCTCCTGTGGTTTTTTCCTTCGCAGGATATCTTCTGTTCACGCAACCTTTCGGCACCTGCATTAAACATCCATCCTGCGTGCGTTTTTCATAACAATGGCGAAAACCGCCACACAACTCACTCACTTTAACACAAAAAAAGTCCTCTTGCAAGGACTTTTTTTGCACAAAACACAGACTTTTTATTCCGCAACTTCCCATCCGACAAGTTTTCGACTGTCTGAATCGAAAGTCACTCCAATCTTATACAGTTTTCTGGAATCCGCCGCAAACGGTAACGCATACTCTTTATCGTCTATCTGTTTTAACGCCGCTTCCGCACTGTCATCACGTTTAAATTCAAATAAATATACAAAGTTCCTGGTTTCAACCTTGCAATCCACTCTTCCGGAAAAAGTGTGCATTTCGCATAAAGCCATTTTCCCAAGAAGCGTAAATACAATATAGATCACAGACTGAATGGCATAAGACTTTCCAGAAAACCGTATTTCACCTCTTCATTTGGGAAGGACAATGTATATCGCTTTTTCTGCTTATCATATTCTTCTATTGTCAAATATCCCGTCTGATACAACAGCGGTATCGGATCAAGACCGTCTCCGGTATAATCTTTCAACACCGACTCACTCGCATAAATGGTATGGTCAGTAAACTTGCGTACATCAAACAGATTATCTCTCAATTTTTTTATCAGAAATGTCGGAGTTCCGGTCTCAAACCAATACGAGCCAAAGTCACGGTCCGTAAAGGCATTAAACATACTGTATGGATTATAGACGCCTACTCCATCCTGATGGAAATGATATCCGTCATATGTTTTCTTTAATTCATCAAGACATTCCGAAACATTTAACTTCTGCTCTTCAGCAAGCCTTTCTACCTCAGGCTCAAAATACCGTCTCAGTTCCTCATCTGTAATGCCGCACACACCGGCGTACTGTTTGGTCAGAGAAATGTCCTTTAACTGGTTCAGGTCGCTGAATATGCTGACTTTATGAAATTTTGACACTCCTGTAATGAAAATAAAATGAATAAACTGATCAGCCTTTTTAAGACTGCTGAAAAAACCTTTTATCTCATCCCTGATCCGGGTCTGCGCCTCCGTGTCATCAATTGTATCCAGTAACGGCTTATCATATTCATCCACAAGTATCACGCATCTTTTACCGGTTTTTTTCATGGCAAGTTCAAGAAGCTTCTGGAATCTGTCTCCCAAAGTCCGATCCCGGTATTGATCACCATATATCCCTTCCCAATCCTTTAGCAGGCCATCTAAAACATCATGTACATCAGTAGAAGAAAAATTGTCACCGTTAAAGTCAAAATAAAATACAGGATACGATTTCCATGCATCTGAATTTGACTTCTCAAGTTCTTCTATCTTCAGTCCTTCAAACAGCTCCCTTTTCCCTTCCCAATATGCTCTCAACGTTGAGAGCAAAAGGCTTTTTCCGAATCTTCTCGGTCTGCTGAGAAAATACGGAACATTATTATGTACAAGCTGATAGACATATTCCGACTTATCCACATAGATAAATTTTTCAGTTCTCAGTTTCTCAAAGGATTGAATCCCAACCGGTATTTTTCGCTCCATTATCGTTTTCTCCAACTATTTCTATAATTGCCTTTATACTCTATCAACCACACAAGGCTTAAACCTATTTTACCACTATTATGCAAAAGTTCAAATAGAAAAGCCATTAATACTTGCCCGTCATAAACAAAAAAAGTCCTCTTGCAAGGACTTTTTTTGTTTATTGCATTATTAAGTTTTATCTGCATAAAACTTGTTTCATTAAAGCAATGATCAACCTCTTAACACGTAAGCAGTTTTTGCAAATACTGGCTTACTGTTATAATCTGAATACTTGGCAAAATTAGATCTAAGACCGTTAGGTGATGCTACCCAGACATACTCGGTAGTAGTAACTGTCACATTTATGTTGGTCTTCTTTCCTTCAGCATCTACATAACAATAATACTCTGTTCCGTCATCATAGTATTTCTTTACAGTAGTTGTAGCTACATCCTTTGTAAGATACTCGTCATCATCATACTCCGTAACATGAGTAGTATTCTCATCATTGATGGTAACCACGTCAACTGCGTCCGCATTATCAGTTGATACGGATGTCTTAGTTTTTGACCACTTGTAGCCTGTCGGGAAACCGAATTCGTCTGCTGTCTCTAATGATTCAGAATCATACCAATAATCTTCATACTCATCATCAAAGTAATCACAGCTGTTCTTGTTTGTCTCCTTATACGAAGTCCTGCATCCGTAATCACTGTACTCGGACTCTGTCGTTTCAACATAGTTGCTGTAACAGCTGGTATAAGTATAACTGCTCTTTGAATAGCTATATGTCGGATCATAAGCCTTGTTATACTTGTATTCGTTTACGCTCTCTCTATCAACCTCTCCGTCTTCTGTATATCTTATTTCTGATTTGTAGATGCGCGCACACCTATACGGCCTTTTTTTATAATTATATTTTTCGTAGTCGTTAGCTGATTTATCATTACTTTGATCATCATACAGGTCATAGCTGTATTCATATATTGAATTCAAACTTACTCCTGTTAAGTTATAGTAATATGACTTATCCTTACCGGTCTTAGATTGAAGTCTTCCGCTCTCATAATAATCGTATACGCTCTCGTCCTCGCGAATTAGCGGAATATCATCATCAGAAACAGTTTCCTGAGAATAATCACTACGATCATAATGCAGATTCCGGCTGCTCTTTAGTTTTCCATTGAGTTTGTCAACATATGTGTTAACAATCACTTCTTTGCTCACAACACCGTCTCCGGATACAACATTGCAAACTGTTTCCGTGCTTGTCAATCCATCATACGTTGTTTCACTGCTCTCATACCATTCGCCATCCTTTGTACCATCTTCAGAGTAAATATAAGCTATTTCTCTTCCTTCAGCATCATATGTATACTTTTTAACATAAGTCTCGGTATCTGACCCATCAGTATACTCTATAGTATGCTTCTCCTCTGTCAATAAAGAATCCGTGAACGTATTTACAACCGTCTCTGTTGATTTTTCTGTTCTCTCTGCGTCATATCCATTCTTCTGATAGTTTACTATTTTGTACCCATTATCAGTAATAGTTTTGGTATAACCTTCATACATAAATGAGTCATCTTGGTCATACCTCTCGTTTTCGTATTCTTCCACGCCTGAAGTATTCTTATCATATGTACGATCCAAGTATGTGAGAATATCATTATTATCAAAGGTCTTTGATGTAGTAGCTTCTCCTATTCTGTTACCGTTCTCATCAAGGAATACATTATATTCATACGTTGTATGGTCTGTTGTCTCTCCTGTCAGATTATTTACAGTTATGCTTTCATTATCATACCCCTCATTTTTTCCGGCTTCATTGTAGTGAGTTTTTACCTCATAAGTGTCGGTAGTCGCGAACCATGCATCGCCTTCTGTATCAGTATATACAGCTGTCTCTCCCGCATAGAAAGCAACGCCCGTAAGTACTACAATCTCATCTCTAGAGCTTAAATAGAATGAAATTGACGGATCAGTTCCCTCATCCGGTTCAGCTACGAAAAATGCTTCATCTGCCGAAACCTCGATGGTGTACTCTGAAATATCTGTAGCAAAATCTGTTGAAATGCGCTTTACAAAAGCCTCGTAATATTCTGTATTATTTCCTTCCCTATCTTCCATCGAATAGTCATATTCATTATAACCAGAATACCCAGCTCCGTGTTTAAAGCGAATTTGACCGCTAAACCAATCACCGATGGTCTTTACTGTGAATACAACCCTGTCAATATTTACATAAGACACTTCATCTGTCGACACAACGTAATCCGACGAAACATTATATACGTATTCTCTGTTATAAGTACCGGTTGATGCAGCTTTGCCGTTGTTTTTTGTGAGATTTGACGCAAGATAACCGTAAGCGTCATATATTGAACTATTATTTACACTGTACTCTCTTATCTGACGATTAGAACCATCATACTCCCACTCTGTCTTTGATGTTTCAAGACCTGATCCGTTAGTGGTAGTGCTGGTCGTTTGCCTTCCAGCTTCGTTGTATGTATTCACTGTCTTTGAAACCACTGCTTCATCAAGTATCACATCACCTCTGACATTTGCCTTGGTATCGGTGGAGGTCATGAGTTTTCCGTCTTGGTAAATGTTCTCAGTTGTATACTTTGTAATCTCATTACCGCTTACATGTGATTCTTCACACTTTACAAGTCTCTCTGCGTCATCATAAACGTATTCGGTTATGTCTTTTGTCTTATCCTGATTCTCAACAGTAACAACTTTCTTCTGAAGAAGCTTAGCCACTCTGTCATCAGCCTTGTAGATTGAGGTTGTCTCTGAGGAACCTGAGCCTGAACCGCTACCTGAACCAGAGCCGCTGCCTGAACCTGAACCGCCGCCTGAACCTGAACCGCCGCCTGATGACGAACCACCGCCGCCGGATGAGCCGCCACCACCGCCGCCGGCACCACCGCCGCCACCGCCACCGGTGCCGCCTTCAGCACCTCCTGCAGTGTTACCTGTTACGGTATTGGCTGCTGTACCACTTACAGTAGACTCTGAGCCTGCTACTATATTTGTGCTTCCTGTACCTGTAGATACAGTTATCGACTTTTCTGTGTTATTTGTTACCTTAGCCTCTGCTTCTGCTGTTTTTGAGGTAACCGTACTGTCTTCAGCACCCTTTTCAAATGTAACATTTGCTTTTGCGTTTACGTCAACATCTGTCTTTACTGCTGTTTTCAATGTGGCTCCGTCTGCGTTAAGAGCGACACTTACTGTAGTACCGGAATTACCTGCAATGAGAAGTTCAGAAGCAGCATTGACCTCAGCCTTCGCAAGCGTTCCGTTAAGATTAACGGTAACCTTTGCTCCGCTATTTTTTACATTGATGTCAGATACAGTACCTGCGATATCCATAGATACAACAGCGTTTTTCTTGGACACGGTAAATTTTACATCCTTTGCTGTCTTTGTAACTCCAATATTCAGTTTTTTGTCTGCAACCTTGATATTGTTGTTCTTTGCTTTTTCTTTAAAAGTTGCTGCATTTTTGATGTTTACAACTTTGAACGATCCGGCATTGTCAAGCGTTGTCTTTGCGGAATTGACAACGAGTGTCTTTCCGCTATAATTGCCCTTCTTAATACTGAGCTTTTTAACCTTTGACTTAACGGTTATTTTCTTAACCTTCTTGTCTTTAAGGGCTTTGTTAAGCTCTTTTTGTGTCTTGACGGTCACAGTCGTCTTTGCCTTGGCAAAAACTGTATATACACCGCCAACCCTGGGTACCTGAAGTACTGTCGTGAAGACCAACGCCAACGCAAGCACTATTCCGAGGATCCTACGTCCTTCCTTCATATCCTTTCTCCTTTCTTTTATGGCTTTATTTTGTAAATACGCCCACCACAGCATATCCAGCTAATATTTTACATCCAAATCTGCAATTTGTAAATATTATTAATTCATTTTAGTTTCTTTCTTTTGTAATGATATTTATGATCTCGTCATAGCTTGCACCGACAGGGATTTCGAAGGTGCCGCACATGATGATGCGGTCTTTTTTTACATTCTGGATATAGTTGTCAAAGTCGGATGCGCTGTCTACAAGACCTGCTTTGTAGAGATATCCTGCAACAGTGCTGGAAACATTACCGTTGTAGATTTTGATGGTCTTGGTGTTTTTATTGGTGTTTGATACATTTGAGGCATTATCTGCAGCATCAGTTTTTTCTGTGGTATCTAGTTTTTCTGTCGTATCAGTTTCTTCCGATGCTACAGTCTTATCTGGTGCATCAGTATCTGCATCAGTATCTGCTTCAGTCTTGGTATTCTCATCCGTGGACTTGTCTTCCTTCTTGTTGTCCTTGTCCTTCTTATCTTTCTTATTATTCTTATCTTTGTCTTTTTTTCCGGACTCTTCCGTGTTTTCAGTTGATCCGGCATCTGCTGATGAATTATCTGCTGTTGCGTCATCTGCCGCTGCATCGTCGGATGTCACATCCGTATCCGGATCACCGGCTGTTTCATCTGCGCCTAAGTCCCCCAGTAAGTTGTCTGTGTCAGATGAAGCCTCATCAGACACATTACTGTTTTCATCTGTATTGCCATCGGAAGCCGCTACCTCTTTGCCGGGTGAATCCTGTGCTCCACTCTGAGCATAGGCCTCGGACACCTCAACCATACCGAGCAAAGCCGCCCTCTGCCTGATCTCATCATCACTCACGGTCTTCGGGTTTAATGCAAAGATTATCGCCAGGATAACAGTAGTCACTACAACACCGATACCGGCTCCCCTGAGATAATATTTAAGCCTCATCAAAAGCCTCCTTGATCTGTCCTATCTTTGAACTGAAAAGTTCTATCACGAGAGCGACCTCTCCGAATCCCAGTCCCAAATGTTTTGCTATATCAACTGGTTTCATGCCGCTGACATACAGTTTTATGATCTCATCATTGTGGTTGATAGCTGCCTTAACCGCTCTGGCATGTTCCTCAGCCTTCGCTTCCTCTGCCTCCCTTGCTTCCTTTTGTCTCGCCAGCTCAGCTGCCTCTTTTGCACGCTGGTCTTCTATGATGGCAAGGCTCTCCTGCACAAGTCTTTCCCTAACCACCTCTATGACACTCTCGATGTCATCCTTGGAGTTTTTAACAAGAGCGGTGATATCGGCCGCTGCCTTTGAGAGCTCGTCATGTTTGTCGTTGAGCATACTGTATAAAAACGTAACCTCATTATTGGCCTTATTGATATTCTCCAGAACGGTGTCAGAGTATTCACCGATTGCGGCAATACGGTCGTCTGTCTCTGCTGCAAGCACCTGATTGACTCTGCCTATGGAAAGATCCAGTGAATCGTCCACGATATCAGCCACTTTTGCTTTAGCTTCCTCAAGTTCCTTTTCCATCACGATATTGATCTCTTTCTCCGACATTTCGCTTATCTGAGCGAGATCTCTGTCAGACAGCTTCTCCGACACAAAGAAACTGCCTATCACTAATATCACTCCTACCAAAACCAGAAAAATCTCTACTATCGTCATCTCTCTACCAACTTCTATATAGTTATATTAAAACCTCCGGACATGCCCTTTGGGCGCACAACTCCATCGGTTTCGAATTTCTTTTTCTTTTTCTTCTGTCTCTCGCCGGCCGAATAGGAGGCACCGTTTCCTCCGCCGTCATATCCGTCCTCTGCGACATTTTCCTGTTCCGTTACGGAATTGGCCTGTTGTTCCACCTTTTGTTCGGTGGTGGTCACTGCATTTTCCGCAACGACGGCACCCTGATTGTCCTCTCTGGTCTTCATGTTACTGACATCCTGATTGGACTGTATCATGCCGTTAAAGTCTATGGGTCTAACTGACATAACATTACCCCTCTCGTTCTATGAACTGTTACAAAATTTTGAGGTCACAGTAATCTGCAACCTCATACCCTGTCTGTAAGAATATTCATATACGGTCCCATAACCTTGCGCATTTTTTGAAGTGCCTTCGTATGGAGCTGGGAAACCCTGGACTCCGTAACCGAAAGAGCCGCTGCGATTTCCTTCAAGCTCATGTCATCATAATAATACATCAGTATAACGCTTTTTTCTTTGTCGGTCAGTGTATCAAGAGATTCCTTAAGCTTTTTTGAAAGTTCCTCTTTTTCTATAGCTTCCTCAGGCTGCTCATAATGAGATTTACCATAGGAATCGGCAACAGGTTCCGCCGCTCCCGACTCAACATATTCATTTAAGGATATAACATTTGTAACTTTAAGTTGCCCCTGCCAGCTATTGTATTCGTCTGTGGAGATTCCCAATTCCGCCGCGATCTCCTCATCAGATGCAACATTACCTGTCCGGCTTTCTACAGCCTTTATGGCTTCCTCTATCTTGCGCTGCTTCTGTCTGACCGTACGGGGTATCCAATCCATCTTGCGGATCTGGTCCAGTATCGCACCTCTGATACGAAGCGAGGCATAAGTCTCAAACTTGACCTCTTTGCCGGCATCGAATTTGTCTATGGCGTCTATAAGACCGAAAATCCCATAGCTCACCAGATCATCGTATTCCACGTTATAACCCAGATAAATGGAGAGTCTGCCTGCCACGATCTTCACCAACTGTGAGTATTCAATTATGATCTGTTCCCTAAGCTTTGGCGTAGGTCTTACCAGATACTCTTCCCAAAGCTTCTCCTTTGGAATACTGCCCATCTGTTTCCCCCAAAATATCAGATAATGTTAATCAAACCTTAAAGATCACTGCTGTTCTTTCAAAATGCGTTTCATAGCCTCTTCGCGCTCCAGTTTTTCAAAGTAATCCTCATGATCATCCGGTGAAACAGGCTCATCAAAGTATTCAAGAGCTTTATCCAATACAACACGGATAAGTCCTCCTATAAAGTAAAAAACAAACATCACGATAAGAAGCGTATACGAAAAGCGCAATAACTCCCAATCCTGTATTACAGCCACAAGACATGTGATAAATCCGGCAGCCAGCATGATGATACATGGCAACGGCTTTGTATTAAATTTCATGATCATCACCTTCCCTCGTACATTCCGATACCATTTTTAGATACTGCTGGAGGTTATGCCTTCGACTGTTAAAACTATATGGTCTTTAATGGTTTTCCGACTGCTTTTATAACGTAGGATCCGTTGTCGCAATGCAACTCCACAGTACGTCCGTAGTTTAGTCCGGTGTCTTCGGCTAACAGCCTTATGCCGTGATATTTCAGTCTGTCGCGGCTTGCTACGGCATTATTCTCCCCGACGTTTCCTATAGACGTGGAGCTGGACACTTCAAACATCTTGGCTCCGCCTGCTATCTTAGCCACCAGTCTCGATTTGTTTGCCCCCTTTGCCACCATGAGCCTGATGAGCTCATCTATTCCGGTGTCGGCAAACTTGGCAATATTGGTATTATTTTTGATCTTTGTACTGTCCGGCAGCATTATATGGGCCAGACCCCCAAGTTTTATGGACGGATCATACAAAGCAATACCTATGCACGATCCGAGCCCCAGGGTTATTAATACATCGTCTGTGGTCGCGGCGACTTTCAGATCTGCCATACCGACCTTGATAATATCTCCCATAACTGTCCTGTCCTCTAATCTATGTATAGTCCGATAGCCTAGTCATCAATTTAAAGGTATTCCCAATCCTGCAAGGATCTTATCGTACGAATCCTCATCCGGTAAGAGGATGAAATATCCGCTGATAGTAAGATCATCAGTAAATTCTGTCTCGATCAAAAGAGCTTTGTCTCCGTATTGCCCAAACTGTATTGCAGGCACCGACAGGATCGAAGCCGCCATATCTACCGCCAGAAATGGAACAGACGGTGTGATGGTAAGATTTGTCATAGAAGATATAGCCGAAAGATATGAACCTGCTATGATGTTACCGATCTCTTTGAGGGCGGACTGCTCCATTTCATTGAAGGTCTCTCCCTCACCGTTACCGCCATATCCGCCCATCAGTGTATTCACGAGATAATGGGCACTGTCAAGCCTCATCAAAAACATCATGGAACCGGATATGTCTGATTCAAGCTCCAGCAGGATACCTGCTATGACCTCTTCCTCCGGACATATTGCCGTTCCGAAATCAGTGATATTCATGAGTTCAACCTTCGGAACCTTCATATCCACCCTGAGCTGCAGCATGGACGCTACAGCAGTGGTGGCATTTCCCGCCCCGATGTTTCCGATTTCCCTGAAAACATCCATATATAAACTATTTACATCATCAAATGAAAAACTACCCATACATTCAACCTTCCCGGCGATCACTCTTCACTAATGACTGAATTAATCTCAAATATGGAAATAAGATCGTCTTTATGTTTGCCAATTCCGTTGATAAACGTGTTTTTTGTACCCATATCATGAGACGGTTTCTCAATATCATCAACAGAGAGTGTCACAACTTCTTTGACTGAATCCACCAGCACACCTATCAATCCGTGATCTGCTATCTTCAGTATGATAACTCTGGTCTGACCTGTAAACACATCATCCTCAAAGCCCATCTTCCTGCGGATACTCATGACCGGAACGATCTCACCGCGAAGATTTATTATGCCTCTGAAATAAAACTGCGAATTCGGCACTCTTGTGATATTGGGAAGTCTCACTATATTATCAATATATCTTATATCTATGCCGTACTGCTCGTCTCCAAGCTCAACAACAATAAACTGTTTTGTCTCGGTACCGACCATATCAAGTTCGTTAGCCATCTGTTTACCCTCCTATACGATTTACATCAATGTGTTGACATCAAGGATCAGAGAAACTTCTCCATCACCCAGGATGGTAGCTCCGCTTATTATCTTGTCTTCATTGGTAATGAACTTACCTAATGACTTGATAACTATCTCCTGCTGTCCGATAAGGTTGTCAACTACCAGACCAACCAGTTTGTCGCCCTTTGCCACAACGACCACAACCAGGCTCTCCGGCTCCTCGCCGCTCTTCTCAATACCCAGGAGATTGTCAAGTCTGATGATCGGGATGACCTGACCTCTCAGATGTATGACTTCCTTAGCCTCCACATATTTGATGTCCGATAAAGGAATATCCTCAATACCTGAAATAGACCCCAGAGCGATGGCATATTTCTCTGTTCCAACCTCCACCATGAGCGCCTGTATGATAGCTAACGTAAGCGGAAGTCTGACAGTGAAAGTAGTACCCTCACCAAGCTTGGTCTTGACATCCACATCGCCACCGAGCTGCTGGATACCGCTCTTTACAACATCCAGTCCGACACCTCTGCCCGAGATATCGGTTATGGTCTTTGCCATCGAAAAACTCGGCATGAACAGGAAATCGATTATCTCCTTCTCTGAGAGATTCTCAGCCTGCTCAGGAGTTACTAAGCCTCTCTCTATAGCTTTTTTCTTAACGCTCTCGGTATCGATACCGTTACCGTCATCGGAAACCTGAATTATGACATTATTACCTTCCTGGAAAGCATCCAGAGTGATGGTGCCGACTTCCGGCTTGCCTCTCTGCGCACGGATCTCCGCGCTCTCAAGACCATGGTCTGCGGAGTTGCGCAGAAGATGCTGCAGGGGATCACCGATCTGATCCACAACAGTACGGTCAAGCTCTGTCTC